>DATEKY010000539.1:0-3814 GCA_035277225.1 Xanthobacteraceae bacterium | reverse complement strand
GTGTGGCCGAACCACATGATCGGCGACAGCATCAGGAAGAAGATCGTTTCGGTGACGGTGCTCAGCACGAACCGCCCTGCCCCGCCAAACGCATCGCGCAGCGCGGGCCGCGAGATCACGTCGAGCACGGTCGCGATCTTCGGCGCGAACCACATCACCAGGATGATCGCGAACAGCGCGATCCCGGCATCGGGCCGGATGAAGTTCGCCGGGCCGTTGGCCGCGACCGCGAGCGTGCCGAGCACCAGCAGCCCCATCCAGGCGGGCGAGCCGAGGAACATCAACATCGCGAACGCGATCTGGTAGCGGCTCACCGGTTTCAGTCCCGGCATCACCAGGAACGGCCAGTACTGCATGTTGCCCTGCGCCCAGCGCAGGTCGCGGCGGATGAATTCGGGCAACGTCGGCGGGTTCTCTTCCCAGCTCGCGCCCTCTTCGGGAAGTACGCGCACTTCATACCCGGCGCGGCGCATCAGCACCGCCTCGATCTGGTCGTGGCTCAAGATCTGCGTGCCGTCGGGGAGCGGCGGGATGTGGCAATGCGCGATGAACGGCGCGAGGCGGATGATCGCGTTGTGTCCCCAGTACGGGCCGCAGTCGCCCTGCCACCACGCGCTGCCGAGCGTGTAGGAGCGCATGCCGAGCCGCATGCCGAACTGGAAGACGCGCGCGAAGGCGCTGGTCGAGGGCAGGCCGACGACGAGGCTCTGCAGGATGCCCAGTTGAGGATCGACCTGCATGATGCGCACCATGCGCAGGATCGAGTCCGCGGTCTGGAAACTGTCGGCGTCGAGCGTGACCGCGAGGTCGTAGTCGCCGCCCCAGCGGGTACAGAAGTCGAAGACATTGCCGGCCTTGAAGCCGGTGTTGTCGGTGCGGCGCCGGTAGGTCAGTTCGAGCCGCCCCTCCCACTTGGCCTTGAGTGCGGCGAAGCGCGGCTCTTCGGTCGCGGCGATCTCGGGGTAGTTCGTGTCGCTCAGGATGAAGACATGGAATTGCCGCGCAACGCCGGCCGCGACGATCCCCTCCATCATCGGCTCGATGTTGCGGATGACACGCTCGGTGTCCTCGTTGCGCACGCACCACAGGATCGCGGTCTTGGCCGTGATCGGCTCGTCGCCGGTCACGCGCGCCGAGACCGGCGTCACCGCCGCGACCGGGTTCTTCGAGCGCATGATGAACAGCCCGAAGGTCGCGTTCCAGAAGCCGATCACCGACCAGGGCAGCGTCACGGCGAACAGCAGCACCAGGACGAAGTCGACCACGCCGAAACCGCCGGCCGAGAGCGCGAAGGACAGGAGCCAGATCAGCCCCGCCATCGAGGCGAGGACGACCGCCGTGAAGAACACGCGGCGCGCGGTCAGGGGGTCGGAAGGCCGCGTGGCGGCGATATTAAGGGTGCGTTCGGACATTGGGTGCTTTTCGGTGCCGGCCGGGATATAGCGGGCGGCGGGTTCAGGGTCCAATCGGGATGACGGCGACGGCGCAGGCGCTCTGGTACACGGCACCCGGCAAGGCGGAAATCCGCGCCGAGCCGGTTGCGCCGGCCGCCGACGGCGAGGTGCGCGTGCGCGCGGTCGCGAGTGCGCTCAGCCGCGGGACCGAGCGGCTGATCTTTTCGGGAGGCGTTCCGGAGAGCGAGTACGAGCGCATGCGCGCGCCATTCATGGACGGTCGCTTTCCTTTTCCCGTGAAATATGGCTACGCGATGGTGGGCCGCGTCGAGGAAGGCCCCGCCCCGTTAAAAGGCCGCCTCGCTTTCGCGCTTTATCCGCACCAGACCGTGTTTAACCTTCCCGCCCAAAATATCGTGCCGCTGCCGGACGGACTGCCGCCGGAGCGCGCCGTGCTCGCCGCCAACATGGAGACGGCGCTCAATGCCGTATGGGACGGTGCGCCGGGACCGGCGGATCGGATCGCGGTGGTCGGCGCCGGCGTGCTCGGGCTGCTGGTCGCGCGGCTGTGCGCGCAGATGCCGGGCACCGAGGTGACGGTGGTCGATATCGATGCCGGGCGCGACAAGATCGCCGAGGCGTTCGGCGCGGCCTTCGCCATCCCGGACAAGGCGCCGGACAACTGCGACCTCGTGGTGCACACCAGCGCGTCGGGAGCGGGCCTTGCGACCGCGCTGCGCCTCGCGGGCGACGAGGCGACCGTGCTGGAGCTCTCCTGGTACGGCGCCAAGGAGGTAAGCGTGCCGCTCGGCGACGTCTTCCACTCGCGGCGGCTGCGGCTGATCTCGAGCCAGGTCGGCAAGGTCGCGACCAGTCGCCGCGTACGCTGGGACTACCGGCGCCGCCTCACCGCCGCCCTCAAGCTGCTGCAGGATCCGGCCTTCGACCAGCTGCTCGCCCCGCCCGTGTCCTTCGCCGACCTGCCCGCCAAACTGCACGGCATCCTGACGCCCACAAGCGGCGTGCTGTGCCAGCTCATCCGCTATCCCAACTGAAGGAGCATCCGTGTACGCCGTCGAGGTTTCCGACCACATCATGATCGCCCACTCGTTCAAGGGCGAGGTTTTCGGCCCCGCGCAGGCGCTGCACGGCGCGACCTTCACGGTCGCGGTCGCCTTCATGTCCGAGAAGCTCGACCCCAACGGCATCGTCGTCGACATCGGTTGCGCCATCGACGTGCTCAAGGCGACCTTGAAGGTGGTCAACTACAAGAACCTCGACGACATCGCGGATTTCAAGGGGCAGAACACCACCACGGAATTCCTCACCCGCTGGGTGTTCGACCGCTTCGCCGAGGCGGTGAAGGCGGGCAAGCTCGGCCGCGCGCCGCGCGAAATATCGGCGATCCGC
Source organism: Xanthobacteraceae bacterium (assembly GCA_035277225.1). GTDB lineage: Bacteria > Pseudomonadota > Alphaproteobacteria > Rhizobiales > Xanthobacteraceae > PALSA-894. The sequence goes on along the minus strand of DATEKY010000539.1, from coordinate 1,010 downwards.
GTGACGGTCGGCGAGTCGCCGAACGCGCGCGCCTGGTACGAGGCGCCCTTGTGGTGAAAGGCGATTTCGTCTTCGCGATCCCGGGCGACCTCGACACGCCGACCGGGGGCTACATCTACGACAAGCGCATGATCGCGGAATTGCGCGAACTCGGCTGGCGTCCGCAGGTGCTGAACCTGGGCGATGGCTTTCCCCGGCCGAGCGCGCTGACCCTGGCGGCCGCGAAGGCGCATCTCTCCGACGTGCGGAAAGGCCGCCCGATCGTGATCGATGGACTGGCGTTCGGGGTGCTGCCGGAGGCCGCGCAAACGCTGCGCGAGACCCATCCGCTGATCGCGCTGGTGCATCACCCGCTGGCGCTGGAGACCGGGGTCTCGCCGGAGCAGGCCATGGCGTTGCGCGCGAGCGAAACTGCGGCACTCGCCTGCACGCGCGGTGTGATCGCCACCAGCGCGGAGACCGCACGCACGCTCGCGGCGGAGTACGGCGTCGGCGCAGAACGCATCACGGTTGCGCCGCCGGGCACGGACCGCCCGCAGATCGTGCGGCGAAATGGCGCGGACATGCCTGCCCTGCTCGCGGTCGGCGCCGTGGTGCCGCGCAAAGGCTACGACATCCTCACCGATGCACTGGCGACGCTGCTCGACCTGCCGTGGCGGCTGACCATCGTGGGCGACTGCTCGCGCGATCCGCCCACCGTGGCGCGGCTCAAGGCTGACATCGCGCGCCACCGGCTCGAGCCCAGGGTCACCATCGAGGATGCGGTCCCGGCCGAGCGGCTTGGCGAGCTTTACGCGTCGGCCGACCTGTTCGTGCTCCCCTCGCGCTATGAGGGCTTCGGCATGGCCTATGCCGAGGCGATTGCGTATGGCCTGCCGGTGATCGGCACGACCGCAGGCGCAATCCCCGATACCGTCCCGGCGGCTGCCGGCGTGCTGGTCCCGCCGGACGATGCGGCGGCGCTGGCGGCCGCGCTGCGCCGCCTGATCGCTCAGCCGGCCGAACGCGAT
>DATEKY010000538.1:0-2820 GCA_035277225.1 Xanthobacteraceae bacterium | reverse complement strand
GCGGATACGGCGGGCGGATTCGTCAGGCTGCGGTTCGACGAACAGCCTGCGTTTCGCAATCACTTCGGCAACATCCAGGGCGGATTCGCGGTCGCCATGCTCGACGTCGCCATCTCGATCGCGGCATTCGCCAGGACCGGCGTGTGGCTGCCCACGATCGAGATCAAGTCGAGCTTCCTGGCCCCTTTGCCGATCGGGCCCTGCGTCGGTGAGGGCCGCGTGCTAAAGGCAGGCAAGAGCCTCGCCTTCATCGAAGGGCGCCTGCTGACGACGGATGGCCTGCCAGCGGTCATCGCGACCGCCACGGCGCTCGTTCCTGCCGCGAAGAGCACCTAGTCCGGCTTGCGGCACCGAGCGCAGCGAGGGTGCGGCGCGGACAGTCTCAGCGTGCCGTCACGCCCGCCTGGTCCTGAACCGCGATGCGACCGCATAGGCGGCGAGCGCCAGCGCCACCGCGCCCACGGCCCACGCCACGGCGATGTAGCCGAACGCCCCCGTCAGCAGCGCGGCAATGACCAGGCCGGCTGCGCTGAGCACCATGCCGGCGAACGTCGGCGGGCCCGGCGGCCGCTCGTACGCGCGGAAGGCGCAGAAGGTCGCGATCCCCAGGATCGGAAAGAACAGCACGAGATCGACGCGAATGTTGCAGTCCGAGTCACACAGGGTGCCGTTCGCGATCAGGGTCTCGTAATAGGCATAGAGCAGCCACAGGATCGCCGCCACGAACACGGCCACGCGCGGCCGCCGCAATCCCGCGACAAACAGCGCGACGCCCATCACTCCGGCGACGAGTACGAAAAGGTGCATCGCGCTTCTTCTCCCATTCCCCGCCGCATCTTAACTGATCTCCCGGCGTCGCCTCCCTTGGTCGCAACTCCCCTGCCCCGGGTTCAGTGGCGGGCGGCGTATCCCCGGCTTCCGGCGCCTCTTCGCGCACTTCGGCCGGCAAGCCCCTTCAAGGCACCCGTCCCCTGACGGCCCAGGCGGCCGCCATATACGACCGTGCGCCATCCGGATCGCCGTCCAGATAGGCCGACTCGATGAGAGCGCGAAGTTTCGATCTTGCGCTCGCGGCAAGCGTCGTCAGATAAGCCGCGTAGGGTCCATCCGTCCCGGCAATCGACGTCCAGAAATCATCGAACGACGAATACTCCATTTGAATTGCCATGCTGTCCTGAACGACGTCGACCAATCCGGCATCGCGCCACAGCCGGGCTAACCCGTCAGGAAGCGACACCGGCCGCGCACATGTCCTCGCACGCCAGTCGGCGGCGGCAGGATCGATGACTGCCGCGGTATCGAAGAACATGCGCTGGATGATCATCCCGCCGCGCGTGTACCACGTCGTTGCGGCGACGGTTCCGCCGGATCGGGTGACGCGCCGCATCTCGCGCACCGCCCGAATGGGATCGGGAATGAATTGAAGCACCAGCAGCGACAGCGCGTGATCGAACCAGCCATCGGGAAAAGGCAGGTCGCAAGCGTCGCCGACGCGGAAATTCACCCGGCTCTCGCGGTTTGAGCGGGTCGCCTGTTCGACATAGGCGGGCGCGAAGTCGATGCCATGCACCGTGGCGATCCGCGGATTCTCTGCGAGTGCACATGAGAGGCTGCCCGTCCCGCATCCGACATCCAGCACGCGGTCGGCAGCCGCGACCCCGCTGAAGTTTATGAATTTCGGAGCGAGCCTACGGCTCCAGCGCCCCATTTGCCGCTCGTAACAGCCGGCGTCGAAGGCCGGGAATGTCGAGGAAATTGCGGTCATCGCCCTGCCCTTCAACCTTGCGCGTCGTGCCGGAGCCTTGCACGGGGTCGGGCGCACGTTGTGGGGCAGATGTCCCGGCCGGCGTCTTACGGCTCCTTGCGGCCGAAGCCGGCTTCGCGGGCACGAACGATCGTCTCGGCCCTGGTCTGGCAGCCGAGCTTTTCGAGGATCGACGAGACGTAGTTGCGAACTGTCTTCTCGCTGATCGCCAGCTTGCCGGCGATCCGCCTGTTGTCGAGCCCCTGCGCGACCAATTCGAGGACGGCGTGTTCTCGCCTGGTCAACGCATCGCCGCCGAGATTGCCCGGCGGCACGATCTCCGAGCGCGCCGCGGACAAAAACGCCTCGACCTCGGTCTCGAACACGCTCCAGGCGGGCTCCTGCTCGAGCAGCAGCGCATTGCGGCTCTGCAGCGGGACGAAGCGGGCATTCGGAATGAGAGCGGCGAGCGAACGGCCTTCCTCGTAGGGAACGCGCAGATTGTTTGTCGGATGCAGCACCAGCGTCGGACAGCGCACCTTCGGCGCGAGCGCACGCACGTCGATGTCGTACAGGGTGCGCAGGACGCTGACGCTCGCTCGCGTACCCCCCGCGATGCGCGTCAGTTGATTGAAAGCCTGGGACTGTTCGGCCGAGGCATCCGGGATGCACTGGGCGGTGAAGAGCTGGCGAAACGCCGGATCGTCATGCACGTTGCTCAATTCCATCACGCGTAGCACGGTGCGGGCCGCTTCCGCCTCGTCGGTTGTCTTGCTGCGGGCAATGCTGCCGCGGCTGAATCCGCCGAACAGGATCAGCCGGTTGACCTGCTCGGGCCAGCGAACCGCATAGGCGATCGCGATCGCGCATCCTCCGGCAATGCCGAGCAAGGTGCAATGCTTCGTCTGGCTCGACGCGAGGACCGCCGCAAGATCGTCGACGTGCCGCTCGAATGCGGCGTCGCAGGGCTGTCGATCCGAGAGTCCATGGCCGCGGAAATCGTAGTGCAGCAGCGAGCGCCCATTCGCCAGCATCCTGAGCCAGGGCAGCCAGAACGGGCTCGACCAATCCAGTTC
>DATEKY010000537.1:0-4274 GCA_035277225.1 Xanthobacteraceae bacterium | reverse complement strand
CTTTCGTAGCGCAGCGCCTCCTCGACCGCGCTCTTCATCAGCGACGGGTTCTCGATCAGCCGCCGTCGCTCAGCCGGAAAGCGGATGAGGATGTCGAGCGTGTTGCCGATCAGGTTGGTCGTGGTCTCGTGCCCGGCATTGAGGATGAAGATGCAGTTCTGCAGCAGCTCGGTTTCGGAGAGCTTGCGCCCTTCGTGCTCGTGGCCGATCAGCCGCGTCAGCAGATCCTTCTCGGGATCGCGCGGATTCTCCCGCCGCTCGTCCACCAGCCCTTTCAGGTAGGCGGCGAAGTCGCGCACCGAGGTGTTTCCGAGTGCCATTTGCTCAGGCGTGAGCACCGGCTCGAGCGCCCCCAGGATCGCGAGCGACCAGCCGCGCAGCGGATCGCGATCCGCGTGCGGAACGCCCAGCAGATTGCCGATGATCTCGACCGGAATGGCGGCGGCGAAATCCTCGATCAGGTCGGCGCGGCCCTTTTGCGCCATCGCGTCGAGCAGGCGATCGACCAGCGCGACGAGCCCCGCCTCCATTTCGGCGATCACGCGGTTCGAGAGCGCGGCCTGGATCGCGCGGCGCACATGGGTGTGCAGCGGCGGATCGTTGAACACGAGGCTGGTGGTGTGGTGGGTAAACAGCGGCGCGTCACCGTATTTCGGGCGGAACTCGACCTTCTTGTCGGAGGAGAAGACGCGCGCATCGCGGTAGACCGCGTCGCAGTCGCGCCAGCGCGTGAGGAAATAGGCACCGTCCGGCATGCGGTGCACCGGATCGTGCATGCGCAGCGCGTGATAATAGGGAAACGGATCGTCGATGAAGTCGGCCGGCAGGCGCTTGAGGTCGAAATCGCGCGCCGCCTCGACCGCGTGCTCCGGCGCGAATGTCACACTGCCCGCCAGGCTCATGCGTTTCTCCCGCCGTCAGCCAAAGGGAAGGCGGCCGCGCTTGTCAAGAAATGCTCTTCCGTTGCGGCTTGAGTTCAGCCACTGTCGCGGCGGGACAGCCGCATGGACAAGGACGGCTCGATCGCGGGGGGACGGCCGAAACGCAGCGCCGACGCGCTGCTGGAGCTCGAGACATTCCTTCCCTACCGGCTCAACGTGGCGGCCTTGCTCGCCTCGCAGGCCTTTTCGCGCATCTACCAGGAGCGGCACGGCATCGACATCCCGGAATGGCGCGTGATCGCGACGCTCGGCGAATACGGCACGATGACCGGCAAGGCGATCGGCCTATACGCGAACCTGCACAAGACCAAGGTTTCGCGCGCGGTCGCGGGGCTGGAACAGCGCAAGCTGCTCGCACGCCGCGCCAACAGGGCTGATATGCGCGAGGTATTCGTCTCATTGACGCCGGCGGGCCGGGCCATCTACCAAGACCTCGCGCCGGTTGCCCAGGCGTTCGCGCGCCGACTGCTCGAGGCGGTCGCACCGGCCGACCGCGCGGCGTTCGATCGGGCGCTGACCGCACTGATCGAACGCACGAAGAAACTGATCTAGCCGCAACGCGGCTGACCGGGGAAGCGCCGTGAAACTTTATGGATATTTCCGCTCGTCGGCGGCCTACCGGGTGCGCATCGCGCTCAACCTGAAGAAGCTGCCCTACGATCACCAGTCGGTGCATCTCACGCGCGACGGCGGCTGGCAGTGGAGCGAGGAGTTCCGCGCCATCAATCCGCAGAAGCGCGTGCCGGCACTGGCGCTCTCGACCGGCGAGGTGCTGCTGCAGTCGCTCGCGATCATCGAATATCTCGACGAGATCCATCCCGAGCCGCCGTTGCTGCCCGCGGACGCGATCGAGCGCGCGCAGGTTCGGGCGTTTGCGCAGATCATCGCCTGCGACATCCATCCGCTGAACAACCTGGTCGCGCTGAACTACCTGAAGGGTCCGCTGAAGCACGAGCAGGCACAGGCCGATGAGTGGTATCGAAACTGGGTTCACCAGGGCTTCGACGCGCTCGAGGCGCTGATCCGCCCCGGCCCCTACGCGTTCGGCGCGCATGTCACGCTCGCCGACATCTGCCTGGTGCCGCAGGTGTTCAACGCGCGCCGCTTCAAGGTCGACATGGCGAAATATCCCAAGCTCGCCGCCGCGGAGGCCGCCTGCCAGAAGCTCCCCGCCTTCGACAAGGCACGTCCGGAAAACCAGCCGGACGCCGAATAACAAGGAATACCGTGGTCACTCCCGTCGAGTCGGAAGCTCTGGGCACGCCGGAGCCGTTGCAGCCCGTGCGAACCTCCAATGTGCCGGCCGCCATCCTGTGGATGGTCGGCACGCTGCTGGCGTTCTCGCTGATGGCGATCTCGGTGCGCCAGCTCGGCCGCATCCTCAATCTGTACGAGCTGTTGATGGTGCGCAGCGTCGGGGGGCTGGTGATCCTGCTGATCGTGATGGCGGCGCAGCCCGCGCTGTTCGGCACTCTGGCGATGCGCAAGCCGGGCATGCATCTCCTGCGCAACGGCGCGCACTTCGTCGCCAATCTGGGCTGGACCAACGCCGTCATCGTAATGCCGCTCGCGACCGTGTTCGCGATCGAATTCCTGATGCCCGTGTGGGCGGGCCTGCTCGCGGTTCTATTCCTCGGCGAGCGCTTCACGGTGAGCCGCGCCGGCTCGATCGCGATGGGCTTCCTCGGCGTGCTGATCATCCTGCGGCCCGGCATCGAGGCGTTCCAGCCAGCCGCGCTCGGCGTGCTGCTCGCCTCGCTCGGCTACGCGGTCTCCAACATCGGCACCAAGAAGCTGATCCCGGTGCAGAGCACGATCGCGATCCTGTTCTGGATGAACGTGATGCAGGCGGTGATGGCGCTGGTCGGCAGCGATCTTGCGTTTCCGCTGCGGCTCGACGCACACCACTGGACCTGGGTGATCGGCATCGCGGTCGGCGGCACCGCCGCGCACTATTGCCTGACCAATGCGCTGCGCGTCGCCGACGCGATGGTGGTGATCCCGCTCGACTTCCTGCGCATCCCGCTGATCGCGTTCGTCGGCTGGATGTTCTACGCCGAACGGCTCGATCTGCTGGTGTTCGTCGGCGCCGCAATCATCGTCGCGGGAATCATGTGGAATTTGCGCGCCGAGATGCGCTGACGCCACCGTCGACGCCGTGAAATATCGTGATTTCCGCGGCGGTGGCGCCGCGCCGGTGCAGCGTGTAAAAGCGCGGGGGCTCGGGTCCAGTTCGACTCACATTTTCGACACCTTTCCCGCGCTTGCTTCGGCAGGCCCGTGGGGCGGCCAAGGAAGCCACGATGCGCTTGTTGAACTGGCCGGGCGTTCTTGCCGCCGGTGCCGCTCTCGCGATCTTCGCGCTTGAAGCGCAGGCCCAGCCGTGGCCGCCCGGTTCCGCGATGCCGCCGGCCGGCGGACAAAACTACGCCGCCCAGATCTGCCAGCGCCTCGAAGGCCAGCTCGCCGCGATCGACCGCGGCGCGAGCGGCGATCCGGCGCGCGCCGAGCAGATACGCCGCTACGAAGAAGCCTCGAACCGCCAGCAGGGCGAGCTCGACCGCATGGGCGAGCAGAGCCGCCGCCAGGGCTGCGAGAGCACCGGCTTCTTCCTGTTCGGCGGCGGCAACGCCTCGTCGCAGCAATGCGTCGACCTCACCCGGCAGATCACGCGCATGCGCGCCAATCTCGACCGCATCAACGTCGACCTGCAGCGCCTGCGCGGCGGCGACTCCGACCGCGGCGAGCAGCGCCGCTCGGTGATGCTGGCGCTGGCGCAGAACAATTGCGGCCCGCAGTACCGCAGCGCCGCGCGCGCGCCGGGCGGCTTCTTCGACCAGCTGTTCGGCCGCGGCGAGTCCAACGAGCCGTCGGGCGACCTCGCCAATCCGATGGTCCAGGGCGGGACCGTCCGCACCATCTGCGTGCGCACCTGCGACGGGTTCTATTTCCCGATCTCGTATGCGACCAACGCGTCGCGCTTCCGCGAGGACGAGAAGACCTGCCAGCGCATGTGCCCGGCGAGCGAAGTGATGCTGTTCTCCTACCCGACCGAAGGCGGCGACGTCGCGCAGGCGACCTCGATCAACGGCGCGCCCTACTCGGGGCTGCCGAACGCGTTCAAATATCGCCAGCAGTTCGACGCCACGTGCAGCTGCAAGAAGCCGGGCCAGAGCTGGGCCGACGCGGTCGGCAAGGACGAGGCGGTCGAGCCGGGCGACGTGGTGGTGACGGAAGATCGCGCCAAACAATTGTCGGCGCCGCCGCAGAAGGGCCAGCCCAAGGGCCGCGCACCTGCGGCCGCAACACCGGCCGCGCCCGCCCAGGCGGCAA
>DATEKY010000536.1:0-5380 GCA_035277225.1 Xanthobacteraceae bacterium | reverse complement strand
GGAAGCAGCGCGCCGCCGCCGCGATAGGGCACGTGCGTGATGTTGGCGCCGGTCGCCGCATTGAAGCGCGCCAGCGTCATGTGCGAGGCGCTGCCCGCACCGGAGGTGCCGACGTTCACCGCCTGCTTCTTCGAGAGCGCGATCACCTCGGCCAGCGTCTTGGCCGGCACGGACTCATGCACCACCAGGCAGTGCGGCGCGAGGTTCGCGAGCCCGATCGCGACGAAGTCCTTCAGCGGGTCGTAATTGAGCTTCGCCTGCACGAACGGATTGACGGTCAGGGGCCCGTTCGAGCCGGTGAACAGCGTATAGCCGTCAGGCGCGGCGCGGGCCGCCATTTCGGCGCCGAGGCTGCCGCCCGCGCCGGTGCGGTACTCGACCACGAAGGGCTGGCCGAGCGCCTGGCTCATCCCTTCGCCGCACAGCCGCGCGACGAAGTCGGCATTGCCGCCGGCCGCGAACGGCACGATCAGCCGCACAGGCTTGTCCGGGTAGGCGGCGAACGCGCGGCGTGGCCATGCGCCCGCGAGCGGGGCGGCCGCCATCGTGGCGAGCAGTGCGCGGCGTGAGATCATCTGCCTCCCTCCGGTGTTTTTTGCTGTTCTATCGCAGCAGCTTCAAAACCTCAAAATCCGGAACCAGCGTGCGACATCGAGCAGCGAGGCGAGCGCTGCGGCCACATAGGTATAGGCGGCAGCCTTCAGGACATGGCGCGCCCCCTGCATGTCGCCGGCGCCGAGATAACGCCCGCGCAGCAGCACCGGCAGTGCCTTGCCGAAGCTCGCATCGAATTCCACCGGCAGCGTCGTCGCGTGCACCACCACGCGGATGCCGAGCAGCGCAAGGCCGGCGATCACCTGCAAGGCGACCAGCGCCGGCGACCGCACCACAATGAACACGATCGGCGCCAGCATCAGCACCACGCTCGCGACCCGCTCGACCCAGACCAGGCTGCGGACCAGCTCGAGGCGCCGCATGAAGGCCGTCTCGCCGCGCGCATGCTGCACCGCATGCGAGACCTCGTGCGCCGCGACCGCAACCGCGGCGACCGAGCGCCCGTCGTGATGCTGCGGCAAGAGCCGCACGGCGTGCGCCTCCGGGTCGTAGTGGTCGCCGAGATCGGTCTTTTCCACGGCGACGGATTGCAGACTGGCTTCGTCGAGCAGATGGCGCGCGAGCTCCGCGCCGGTGCCCGGCAGGTCCGGCCGGTCCGCGCCGTGCTGGCGCAACACGCGTTTCACCCAGAGCTGCGGGCCGAACACCAGCGCCAGCAGCAACAAGCCCCCGAGCGCGATCAGGATCGGCATGTCTCAGCCCGGCGCATGATCCCGAAAAGTGGATACCGGTTTTCGGACAAGATCATGCGCAACCGAAAATTTCAGTTCTGCAGCTTGATGTTCGCCTGCTCGACGATCTTGCCGAACTTCTCGGCTTCCGAAACAACGAAAGAACGATACTCGGGCGCCGTCATGAGGCGCGGCACGATCCCCTGCACCTCGAGCTTCTCGGCGATCGCTTTGTCGCGCAGGCCGGTGTTCACCGCTTCGTTGAGGCGGGTGACGATCGGCTCCGGCGTCCCGGCCGGCGCGAACATCCCGAACCAGTTGAGCAGCTCATAGCCCTTGAGCTCGGGCGCGCCCTCGGCGAGTGGCGGCACGTCGGGCAGTTGCGGCATGCGCTCGCGCGACGTGACGGCGACCGCCCGTATCCTGCCGTCCTGCATCAACGGCAGCGCGGCGGCGAGGCTAGAGAAGCTCATCGTGATCGCCCCGGTGGCGACGTCGGTCACCGCCGGCGCCGAGCCACGATACGGCACATGCAGCACATCGGTGCCCGCCATGTGGTTCATCAGTTCGCCCGCGAGCTGTTGCGGATTGCCGATGCCGGAGGAGGAGAACGACAGCTTGCCGCGATTGGCGCGCGCATAGGCGATCAGCTCGGCGGCGTTCTTCACCGGTGTCGCGGCCGCGACCACCACGACGCACGGCACGATCCCGACCAGCGCGACGGCGGACAGCTCGCGCAGCGGGTCGTAGGTCATCTTGTCCTTGTGCAGGTGCTGATTGATCGCGACCTCGCCCGACGCCGCCATCAGCAGCGTCGTGCCGTCGGGCGACGACTTCGCAACCGCGTTGGCGGCGATCATCGCACTCGCACCCGGCCGGTTCTCCACGATCACCGCCTGGCCGAAGGCCGCCTTGATCGGTTCGCCGAGCAGGCGCGCCACGATGTCGACGCCGCCGCCGGCCGGATAGCCGACCAGGATGCGGATGGGGCTTTGCGCCTGCGCGAAGCGCGTCCCGGCGGCGAGCGCGAGCGCACCCGCGGCGAACGATCGTCGGTCGATCACGTTACTCTCCAGTGTGAGATCAGGGGCAGCACCAACCGCGATTGCATTGCTCCGGCATGCGCTGGCAGCCGCCGGTGTTGATCGAGCAGTTGCGCGAAAGCCGCGCGAAACCGCTCGGCGAGCATGCACCGCCACCGCCGCCCGGGGCAAATTGCGGCTGCGGCACCTGTTGCTGTTGCTGTTGTTGTTGCGGACGGTCGCGCCGTCTCTGCTGCCAATCCTGCCCGGATGCGGCTTGCGCGATCGTCAACAGCGCGGCCAGCGAAAGCGCCAGCGTTCGGCAAATCTTCATCGCTTCCCTCCAAGATTCGCTTGCCGGACCGTAACACCCGGCGCAGGGTCGCGGAACGCGGGACGGCCGCGAAGCACCCAGCCTGTCCGGCCGCGGAACCGGGCTAAATCTGCATATTCATTCATCTTTTTCGCATTGCGGCTTCAAAATTCGGACAAATTGCCGGGCTCATAGTGACGGCAGGTCACAAGACTTGTGGCACCCGCTTTGCGGATCGTTTATCAGGCACACGCGTTCGGCGCACGGCCGACCGCCTCCAAGGGGATGCTAACTCCATGATGAAGACCCTCACTACGCTTACTGCCGCCGCGACCATCGCGGCCGCGATCACCGTCGCGCCGACCGATGCGTTCGCGCAGCGCCGCGGCGCCGCGATCGGCCTCGGCATTCTGGGCGGCGTCGCCGCCGGCGCCATCATCGGCGGCGCGATCGCGAACTCGTATGGACCGGGCTATGTGGTTCAGCCGGGTTATGCGGCGTATCCGGGTTACTACGCCGGCGCGCCGGTCGGCTGCCCCGGCGGTTATTGGGCGCGCGTTCCCGTGTACGACCCCTATGGCAATGTCGTGGGCTGGCGCGGCCGTCCGCGCTTCTTCTGCCCGTGATCTGACCGGCGGAGCATGATCCCGAAAAGTGGATACCGGTTTTCGGGAAAGATCATGCTCCACTAATAATCTCGTTTGATCCGAACCCGGCCCGCGCAAGCGTGGCCGGGTTTTGTTTTTTGACGATCAATTCGCGCGCTTCAGCAAGTGATCGAGCGTGCTCCGCGCCGGCCAGCAATCGACCGTCAGCCCGTTGGCCTTCTGATAGGCGCCGAGCGCGGCGCGCGTCAGCATGCCGGCCTTGCCGTCGATCTTGTCCTGATAGATCCCGCGTCGCGTCAGTTCGCGCTGCATCCGCTCGAGCGAGACGGTGGAAAGCTGCTCCACCTTGTCCCATGGTTTCTCGAACGCCTTCGCGCCCGCGATGCGGTCCGCCAGATGGCCGACGAACAGCACGTAGAGGTCGGAGAAATTGTAGTCCTTCAGCGCGAAGTAATTCGCCGGCACCAGGAACGCCGGGCCGTAAGGCCCTGCCGGCATCAGCAATGACGCGTCGAGCTTGAGCTCTTCGCCTGACAGCTTGCGATCGAATGCCGGCGCGTAGCCGCGCTTGATCCACTCGGCGACTTTCATCTTTACGGCGGGCTCCGCGATCGTGCAGTCGGCGCCGCGCGGCGCGCGCACCTCGTAGGCCCAGCGCTGTCCGCGCTGCCAGCCGAGCTCGACCAGGTGGTTCGCGATGGTGCCGAGCACGTCGGGCACCGAGCTCCACACGTCGCGCCGGCCGTCGCCGTCGAAATCGATCGCGTATTTGTAGAAGCCCGACGGGAGGAGCTGCGGCTGTCCCAGCGCGCCCGCCCACGACGAGCGCATGGCGACGAGCGCGACGTGCCCTTCCTGCAGCATCTTCAGCGCCAGCAGGAACTCCTCGCGGAACTGCTCCTTGCGCCGGCCGAGAAAAGCTTGCGTCGCAAGCGCTCGGATCGCGCTGTGCGGCAGCTTCGCCGCGCCGTAATTGCTCTCGCGCGCCCAGATCGCCAGCACGATCGGTCCCGGCACGCCGAAGCGATGCTCGATCCTGGTGAGCGTCGCGCGATGCTGCTCGGCGAGCTTGCGCCCGTGCGCGGCGAGATCGTCGAACGCGGACTCCTTCAGGTACTGCGCCGGTGTCTGCACGAATTCGGCCTGCGCCGGCTGCCGGTCCGGCCGGCCCGGGATGACGAGATCGGGCAGCGTGAGGTCCGGCTCGAGGCCGGCCGTCGCCGCATCGAACGTCGCGCGCGAGACGCCGAGTTGCTGGGCGGCGGGATAGAGCGACGCAAGCCAGCGCATGAACGCCGCGTCCGCCGCCCACGCGGGCGACGCGAGAACGAGAAAAACCAATGCGATGCGCAAGCGCATATCCGCGCTCAGTGGTGCTCCTTCGACGGAGCATAGACCGGCTGGCTCAACCGCTCGACCCCGGCGATGCCCAGCGCCGAGAGGATGAAGATCGTATGGATGATGGCCTGCCACATCACGCCGGTCTCGGTGAACGGGTTGCCTTCCTTGCCGAGCGAGCCTGCGTAGATGAAGGTGCGCAGCAGGTGGATCGACGAGATGCCGATGATCGCCATCGCGAGCTTGATCTTCAGCACGCTCGCATTCACGTGGCTCAGCCATTCCGGCTGGTCCGGGTGCCGCTCCAGTTCGAGCCGAGACACGAAGGTCTCGTAGCCGCCGACGATCACCATGATCAGCAGGTTCGAGATCATCACCACGTCGATCAGGCCGAGCACGACCAGCATGATCTCCTGCTCGGTGAACTTCATGGAGCCGAGCACGAGGTGCCACAGTTCCTTGAGGAACAGGATGACGTAGACGCCTTGCGCGACGATCAAGCCGACATAGAGCGGCAACTGCAGCCAGCGCGACGAGAAGATCAGCTGCGGCAGCGGACGCAGGCCGGCGTAGCCCTTCGGCGGGACGGGATCATCAGCAGCCATCGACATGCAAAAGCCTCCAGGGCGACGAAACCACTTATATTTGATTCGATGACAGCCGCTTGTAGGTCGGCCGCTCTGCGCCGCAACGACGCAGGGCAGCTATTCGGACTTGGGAAACGCCCCGCCGAGCTTTGCCGCAACGTCGGCCCGCGCAGCCTTGATCTTCGCGCCGTAGTCCGCCGCGAACGGCTCGGTCAGCACCTCTTCC
>DATEKY010000535.1:0-3231 GCA_035277225.1 Xanthobacteraceae bacterium | reverse complement strand
GTCAGGTTCTTGCCGAACTTGTACTCGCCGTATTTCAGGTCCTCGCGCGCCTTCAGCACCACCACGCCGCCGATGAACAGCCACGGCTGTTCAATGACGTTCTCCCTGGCGAGCAGATCGGCGATCTCGCGCAGGCCGAGGCCGCGCGGAATGTTGACGACCTTCTCGACTTCGAGCGGGCCGGGCGCCTCGAGCTTCTGCTTGCCGAAGGAATAGATCGCGCCCGCCGCGAGGCCGACGACGAGAAGGATCGTGAGGATTGCGTTGCCGGCGATGACCAGCGGGTGCCGTGCGCGGCGCGATGGGCGTTTCGGCTCCGGCACGTATTCGGGCTCCAATGCGGCGCGCGGGCTGCGCGGAGTGACCCGCCTCTCGTCCCCGGAACGCGTCGGGCCTGCGTCGGTCATGTCCACTCGCGGGCTGATATGCGCAGGTTAAGCTTGAATATGGCGAAAGGGTGAACCGTCCCCATCGGACAGCCTACGCATCCGCGCGCCGGAAGACCAGCGACGCGTTGGTGCCGCCGAATCCGAACGAATTCGACAGCACCACGTCAATGTCGCGTTTGCGCGCCTTGTGCGGCACCAGGTCGATCGGCGTCGCCACGTCGGGATCATCCAGGTTGATGGTCGGCGGCGCCACACGGTCGCGGATCGCAAGGATCGAGAAGATCGCCTCGACCGAACCGGCCGCGCCGAGCAGGTGGCCGACGCACGACTTGGTCGAGGACATCGAGATCTTGCCCGCCGCGTTGCCGACCACGCGCTCGACCGCCCCGAGTTCGATCGTGTCGGCCATGGTCGAGGTGCCGTGCGCGTTGATGTAGTCGATGTCGTTCGGCGTGATGCCGGCGCGCTTGATCGCCGCGCTCATGCAGCGGAATGCGCCGTCGCCGTTCTCCGACGGCGCCGTGATGTGGAAGGCGTCGCCCGACAGGCCGTACCCGACCAGCTCGGCATAGATCTTCGCCCCGCGCGCCTTGGCGTGCTCGTAGTCCTCGAGCACCACGACGCCGGCGCCCTCGCCCATCACGAAGCCGTCGCGGTTCTTGTCGTAGGGCCGCGAGGCCTTGGTCGGCGTGTCGTTGAAGCTGGTCGAGAGCGCGCGGCAGGCCGCAAAGCCCGCAACCGAGAGACGGTTCACCGGCGATTCGGTGCCGCCCGCCACCATCACGTCGGCATCGCCGAGCGCGATCAGCCGGCCCGCATCGCCGATCGCATGCGCGCCGGTCGAGCAGGCGGTGACGACCGAATGATTCGGACCCTTGAGGCCGTGCTCGATCGACACGTAGCCGCCCGCCAGATTGATCAGGCGGCCGGGAATGAAGAACGGCGAGATTCGGCGCGGCCCGCGTTCCTTCAAGGTCACGGCCGCATCGGCGATGCCCTCGAGACCGCCGATCCCCGAGCCGATCAGCACGCCAGTGCGGTTGCGCTCGTCGTCGGTCGTGGGCTTCCAGCCGGCATCGGTCAGCGCCTGGCTCGCCGCGGCCATCGCGAAGACGATGAACTCGTCGACCTTGCGCTGCTCCTTCGGCTCCATCCACTGATCGGGATTGTAGGTGCCGTTCGAGCCGTCGCCGCGCGGGATCTGGCAGGCGATCCGGGCGGGCAGGTCCGCGACCTCGAACTTGTCGATTGCGCGGCAGCCGCTTTCGCCCGCAATGAGGCGCTGCCACGTGGCTTCCACGCCGCAGCCGAGCGGGGTCACCATGCCAAGCCCTGTGACGACTACGCGCCGCATGCCGGCTCCTTTGCACTGCCGCCCCGGCCTGAAATCGCGTGCGGCGACTGCACAATCGCAAAGGACTTTGCGGCAGGCAACATCGCGTATCCGCTACGCGCCACCGCCGGCCGCCCGGAACACGTCACGGTGCAACCTGAGACTTCGCAATTTGCCAGATGGGGTGTCAGCTCTTCGCGTTCTTTTCGAGGAATTTGACCGCATCGCCGACGGTGAGAATGGTTTCGGCGGCGTCGTCCGGGATCTCGCAACCGAACTCCTCCTCGAACGCCATCACCAGTTCGACGGTATCGAGACTGTCGGCGCCGAGGTCGTCAATGAAGCTGGCGGCATCCGTCACCTTCTCGGCCTCGACACCGAGATGCTCCACGACGATCTTTTTGACCCGCTCGGCAATCTCACTCATCGCTTTCACCCTCGCGTTCTTTTCATGGGCTTGCGCCGCACTGGCGGAAGATGGTGTGCAGGTGCACACCGAGAGGGATCGACCGATGGCCCCCAAAAACCCGGCTGCCCAGACCAAGCCGGGGTTCGGTTACCACACTTCCCCTAGCATTGCCAGCATACGCAACCGGCATCTGCTTCCTCCCGCAAGTGCGTGACTTATCACCGTAATCGCCGCGGTGTCACCACTCAAAATCATGCTGCACACCGCTTTCGCGAACGCCCTTCCGCAGCGCCAACCGCGCGCCGTTTTTCGCAATGCGAATCCGGTTACGCCGCGCGCGCAGCCTTGAACGCCGCGACATCGTCGGGTGTTCCGATCGCGGTTCCGCTCGCGCCGGCGGCGATGCGTTTCACGAGTCCGGACAGCACCTTGCCGGCCCCGACTTCATAAAATGAATCAACGCCGGCATTCGCCATGAAGGCGACCGACTCGCGCCAGCGCACGGTGCCGGTCACCTGCGCGACGAGCGCCTTTACAATCTCCGCCGGATCACTGACCGCGCGCGCCAGCACGTTCGCGACCACCGGCACGACCGGCGGCTTCACCGTCACCTTGGACAGTGCATCCGCCATGACGTCGGCGGCGGGCTGCATCAGCGCACAATGGAACGGTGCGGAGACCGGCAGCAGCATCGCGCGCTTGGCGCCCTTTGCCTTGGCGATCTCCACCGCGCGTTCGACCGCCGCCTTGTCGCCGGAGACGACCACCTGTCCGCCGCCATTGTCGTTCGCCGCCTGACACACCTGCCCCTGCGCGGCCTCGGCGGCGATTGCGACCGCGGGCTCAAACTCGAGCCCGAGCAGCGCCGCCATCGCGCCGACGCCGACCGGGACCGCGGCCTGCATGGCGCGGCCGCGCGTGCGCAACAGCCGCGCGGTGTCGGATACGGTCAGCGAGCCGGCCGCGGCGAGCGCCGAATACTCGCCGAGCGAGTGGCCGGCGACGAATGCGGCGTCGCGCTTGAGCTCGAGACCCGCTTCGCTCTCGAGCACGCGCAACGCGGCGAGCGAGACCGCCATCAGGGCCGGCTGGGCGTTCTC
>DATEKY010000534.1:0-2999 GCA_035277225.1 Xanthobacteraceae bacterium | reverse complement strand
CTCAGCCTGGAAGCCTTCCTGATGACCATCGCGACGGCCTTCATCCTGCTCGCGATGTCGAAAGAACGCACCGAGCTGCGCCACAAGACCGCCGCGATGACCGATCCGCTGACCGGCCTGCTCAATCGCCGCGCCTTCCTGGCTGACGCCGAGGCGCTGTTGTTGCAGCAGATCTCGCGCGATCGTCCGATCGGCGTGCTGCTGATCGATCTCGATCACTTCAAGTCGATCAACGACCGCTTCGGCCACGCGGCGGGCGACACGGTGCTGCAGATCTTCGCCAAGACCGCGCAGGCGAATTTGCGCCAGAACGATCTGGTCGGACGGTTCGGCGGCGAGGAGTTCACCGTGGTGCTTGCCGATGCGAGCATCGACAACGCCTATCTGGTCGCCGACCGGCTGCGCAACTCGTTCGCGGTGGCGGCGGCCGTGGTCGACGGACAGCCGCTGCACGCGACGGCAAGCATCGGCGTGTCGGTGATCGTCGATCCGAGCCAGGATCTGGCCAGGCTCATGACGCTGGCCGATCAGGCGCTCTATCTCGCCAAGGCGCGCGGGCGCAACCGCGTCGAGGTCGCGCCGTTCGGGATCGATCTCGGCGAGGACGTGCACGGCGCGTCCGTGCCGCGGCGGAGCGCGGCGTAACTCGCTGTCGTCCCGGGCGAGCGCGCACAGCGCGCGAGACCCGGGAGCCACAGCGCAACAGCGTCAATCGGGTGAAATGGGTCCCGGCTCGCGCCGGGCTTCGCCCGGCTTGGCCGGGATGACAGGAGAGTTGATCGCCGCCCACACCTTGGCAGGCGTCGCCGGCATGGCGAGATCGACGCCGCGGCCTTCCGGAATGGCGTTCGCGATCGCGTTCATGATGGCGGCGATCGAACCGGTGGTGCCGGCTTCGCCGACGCCCTTCACGCCGAGCGGATTGGTGGTCGCGGGCGCATTGTGGTTCGCCTCGGCGACCGGCGGCATGTCCTGCGCGCGCGGCATGGCGTAATCCATGAACGTGCCGGCGATGAGCTGTCCGTTCGCCTCGTCGTAGACCGCGTTCTCCATCAGCGCCTGTCCGATCCCTTGCGCAAGGCCGCCTACAAGCTGGCCCGCAGCCAGAGTGTGATCGAGCACGACGCCGGCGTCGTCCACCGCCGCGTAGGCAACGATCTCGACCGCGCCGGTATCCGGATCGATCTCGACCTCCGCGATGTGGCAGCCGTTCGGGAAAGTCTGCGGCGTTTCGACCGTCGCCTTGGTGTCGAGCGTGTCGCCCCTCTGCTTTGCCTGCGCCGCGACCTCGAACAGCGCGACGCGTCGGTCGGTGCCGACCACCGCGAAGTGGCCGTGCTCGTAGATCACGTCGGTCTCGGCGGCCTCGAGCATGCCCGCCGCGATCGGTTTGCCCTTCTCCAGCATCAGGTCGACGGCGCGATAGAGCGCGCTGCCGACCGTCATGGTGGAGCGCGAGCCGACCGAGGGGTTGCCCTTCAGGTCCAGGTTGGTGTCGCCGTGCCGATGCACGATCTGCGCCGCCGGGATGCCGAGCTTTGCGGCGATCAGGCGCGGATAGATCGTGGCGTGGCCCTGGCCGGTGTTCTGCACGCCGATGCCGAGCACGAGGCGGCCGTCCTCGAACAGCAGCGATGCGCTCTCGGTCGGCAGCGCGCCGGCATGTTCGAGGAAGCACGAGATGCCGACGCCGCGCAGCTTGCCGCGCTTGTATGACTCGCGGCGGCGCTTCTTGAACTCGGCGTAATGCGCGAGCGCCAGCGCCTTGTCGAGGATCGGCGCGAAGTCGCCCGAGTCGTAGGTGGTGCCGACCGCGGTCTTGTAGGGGATCTGCTTCGGCCGAATGAGGTTCTGCCGGCGCAGCCGCACCGGGTCGATGCCGGTGACGCGTGCGGCTTCGTCGACGAGGCGTTCCAGCGCGTAATTCGCCTCCGGCCGCCCGGCGCCGCGATAGGGGCCGGTCGGCACCGTGTTGGTGAAGACGCATTGCACGTCGACCTGGATGCGCGGGATCGCGTACATGCCGGGGAAGCAGCGCGAGAAGTTGTTGGTCTGGATGTGCGCGCCGGGCACGCCGATGTAGCCGCCCATCGCGGCGAGATGCTTTACCCGCAGCGCGAGGAATTTCCCTTTTTCATCGATCGCGAGCTCGGTCTCGGTGACCGTGTCGCGCGCGTGCTGGTCCGACAGGAATGACTCCGAGCGCGTCGCCATCCAGGCAACCGGGCGGCCGGTCAGCCTGGCGGCGACCAGCAGGCACGGATACTCCGGATAGGCCGCGGTCTTCAGCCCGAATGCGCCGCCGACGTCCTCGGTGATAACGCGCAGCTTCTCGCGCGGGAAACCGGTGACGGCGGCAAGCTGGTCGCGCTGCGGGCCCGCTCCCTGCGAGCACGAGCGCAGCGTATAGCTCTCCGTCGCGGCGTCGTAGCGCGCGGTCGCGCCGCGCGGCTCCATGGTGTTCACGATCAGGCGCTGGTTGATGGTCGAGACGCGGGCGACATGCGCGGCCCCGGCCAAGATCGCCTCGATCGCGCGCGCGTTGCTGCCGTCGTCGGCCACCGGGCCGGGCCAGTCGAGCGCGATGTTGCCCGGCGCCTCGGGAAAGAGCTGCGGCGCACCGGTCGCAAGCGCGGCGCGCAAGTCGGCGACGGCGGGAAGCTCCTCGTAGTCGACAACGATCAGCTCGGCCGCGTCCTGCGCCTGCGTGACGCTTTCGGCGACCACCAGCGCGACCGGCTGGCCGGCATGCATCACGCTGTCGCGCGCCAGCGCGGGGCGGAACGGCACGATCAGCTTCGCGCCGTTGCGGCCGACCAGCGGCGGATGCACCGAGGCCGAGCCGATGCCGGCGGCGCCCAGCTCGTTGTGCGTCAAGACCGCGATGACGCCGGGTGCGGCGCGTGCGGCATCGACGTCGATCGATGCGATGCGCGCGTGCGCGTAAGGCGAGCGCACGAACACGGCGTGCGCCTGGTTCTCCTGTGGCGCATCCTCGA
>DATEKY010000533.1:0-4509 GCA_035277225.1 Xanthobacteraceae bacterium | reverse complement strand
CAGCGTGGTGCTGCCGATCACCGCCGGACGCACCGCGAGCGACCTGTTCGCCGCGACCGTGCACATGAAGGCGCCGACGGTGAACAATGCCGACATCGAGCGCGTGCTCGCGGCCGGCAGCCATCACTCGACGCGCGAGGGGCGCGCGGTGGTCCACTCGCTCCCGATCGGCTACGCGCTCGACGACCAGCGCGCGATCCGCGACCCGCGCGGCATGGTCGGACAGCGGCTCGGCGTCGACATGCACGTGGTGTCGACCGACGTCGCCTCGGCGCGCAATCTCTCGCTGCTGGTCGAGCGCTGCCACATCGGCGTCGAGGCGATGGTCTCGGCGCCTTACGTGTCGGGTCTTTCGGTGCTGGCCGAGGACGAGGCCGATCTCGGCGCCGCCGTGGTCGATCTCGGCGCCGGCACCACCACGGTCGCGGTGTTTGCCGAAGGCCGCTTCGTCCATGTCGACGGCTTCACGCTCGGCGGGCTGCACGTCACGATGGACATCGCGCGCGGCCTCACCACGACGATCGCGGATGCCGAGCGGATGAAGACGCTGTTCGGCGCCGCGCTGTCGGGCCCGTCCGACGATCGCGACATGATCTCGGTCTCGACCGCGGACGCCGATCCGCGCGATCCGCCGCGCATGATCCCGCGCGCGCAGCTCGTGCGCATCATCCGGCCGCGCGTCGAGGAGATCCTCGAGATGGTGCGCGACAAGCTCGCCGTTTCGCCGTTCGCGGCCGATCCGCGCGGGCGCGTGATCCTGACCGGCGGCGCGAGCCAGATGACCGGCCTGTCCGATCTGGCGACGCATATTCTCGGCCGGCAGGTGCGCATCGGCCGCCCGCTCGGCATCGGCGGACTGAGCGAGGCGACGCGCGGACCCGCGTTCGCGACCGCCGCCGGCCTGCTCGTCTACCCGCAATTCGCCTACCTCGAACACTGCGAACCGCGGAGAACGCGGCAGCTCATGACAGGGACCGACGGTTACTTCTCGAAGGTCGGACGATGGCTCCGGGAGAGCTTCTGATGACCTGCATCACAATCACCATCGTCACGGCCGGAGGCGGACCGGCCATGCAATGCGGCGATACCCGCGCGTCCGCGCTCTGAAAGAGGCAGCCATGACCATCAATCTCAAAATGCCCGACATCCGGGAACTCAAGCCGAGGATCACCGTGTTCGGCTGCGGCGGCGCAGGCGGCAATGCGGTCAACAACATGATCGCCGCCGGCCTTCAGGGCTGCGACTTCGTCGTCGCCAATACCGACGCGCAGGCGCTGACCCTGTCGAAGGCCGAGCGCATCATCCAGATGGGTATTCAGGTGACCGAGGGCCTCGGCGCCGGATCGCAGCCCGACGTCGGCCGCGCCGCCGCCGAGGAGGTGATCGACGAAATCCGCGATCATCTGGCCGGCGCGCACATGGTGTTCGTCACCGCCGGCATGGGCGGCGGCACCGGCACCGGCGCAGCCCCCGTGGTCGCGGCCTGCGCCAAGGAGCAGGGCATCCTCACCGTCGGCGTCGTCACCAAGCCGTTCCAGTTCGAAGGCGCGCGGCGCATGCGCGTCGCCGAGCAGGGCATCGTCGACCTGCAGAAGGTCGTCGATACGCTGCTGATCATCCCGAACCAGAACCTGTTCCGGGTCGCGAACGAAAAGACCACCTTCGCGGACGCCTTCGCGATGGCCGACCAGGTGCTCTATTCCGGCGTCGCCTGCATCACCGACCTGATGGTGAAGGAAGGCCTGATCAATCTCGACTTCGCCGACGTTCGCGCCGTGATGCGCGAGATGGGCAAGGCGATGATGGGGACCGGCGAAGCGTCGGGCGAGAAGCGCGCGCTCGCCGCCGCCGAAGCGGCGATCTCCAATCCGCTGATCGACGACTCCACGATGAAGGGGGCGCGCGGCCTGCTGATCTCGATCACGGGCGGCAAGGACCTCGGGCTCTACGAAGTCGACGAGGCCGCGACCCGCATCCGCGAGGAGGTCGACGGCGATGCCAACATCATCGTCGGTGCGACATTCGACGAAAGCCTCGAAGGCATCGTGCGCGTGTCGGTCGTTGCGACCGGCATCGATATCGTCGCCGAGCATCAGCCGGTTCACCACCGCGGCCATACCACGGTCGCGGCACCGGGTCCGCAGGCGGTCGCGGCGGCTTCGCGACTGGCCGAGTTGAGCCAGACGCTGCGCACCAACACGCAGCGCGCGGCGGAACGTCCCGAGCGGACCGATCAGGCGCACCGCGCCGTCGCGCAGGCGCTTGCCGTCGCACCGGTGGCCGAGGCCCCGGCGCCCGCACCGGCTGCCGAGGCTCCGATCACGGCGATCGAGGACGTCACCATCCGTCCGATCGCGCCGCCGAAGCCGACGCTGTTCATGGAACCGGCCGATCCGGTGCCGGAAGCAGCACCTGCGCTGGCCGAGCCCGAGAAGCCGTTCATCCCGCCGCAGGCCGAGCGTCCGGCGCTGCGCCCGCCGCGGATGCCGCGCATCGACGAGTTGCCGATTCCGGCGCAGAACCAGATTCGCGCCCGCGAGGCTGAGGCGGCGGAACCCGCGCCGCAGAAGCAGCGCGTGTCGCTGCTGCAGCGGCTCGCCTCGGTCGGTCTCGGCCGGCGCGAGGAGGAGGAACCCCGCGCGGAGGCGCGGCCAGCTACCCGGCCGGTTCCGGTCGCGGCCGAGCGCGCCGCTCCCCCGATGCCGAAAGCTCCGCCGATGCCGCCGCTGCAGCGCGCTCCCGAGGTGCGCTCCGAATCGGTCTCGGAGTACGCCAAGCGCCCGGCCGCGCCGCGGCCCGCTCCGCACGGGCTCGACCAGCACGGTCGGCAGGCGCCTGTGAGCAACGCGCTCGAGGACGATCAGCTTGAGATTCCGGCTTTCCTGCGCCGCCAGGCGCACTGATCTGCGCTGGAACCCAAACGCTGACAGCGGGCGGTCCGACAGGGCCGCCCGTTGTATTTTGGCGCGCCACAATTGGGCATTGATTCCCGGTGCCTTTTGCCGAGGCAAAGCAAGTCGCCGGAGATCACAGGCCAATGTGGCGCGCGGGCTCTGAGGCGAACGGAAATGGTAAGAGATTCTCAATAGTTACCGGGTTGGCGGCAATTGTAACAGTCGGAGAAAAACCGTGAATTGGCCGCAATCTGGGCTGTGTTAAGGTTTTTTCGGAAAGAGGCTCTCGGGGAAAGAGTCGGTTCGGTGGGGGATGATCCGAACCTAGCAGAGAACTCCCGAGGAGTTTCTTGTGAGGAGGGGTCCACAGCCGCCGGTTCGTTTGCCGAGGGGTTGCGGAAACGGGGTTATGAAATCGGGTAGACAGACTACGCTTGGGGCGCGTGCGACTGTTTCCGGTATCGGTGTCCATTCGGGCCGTCCGGCGTCGCTGACATTCCACCCCGCCGAAGCCAACACCGGCATCGTTTTCATCCGTCTCGACGAGCAGGGCCGCCCGGAGCGCGAAATCCGCGCGCACGCCCGCTACGTGACGGCGACCGAGCTTGCGACCGTTCTGGGCGACGACGACTTCGGCCCCTGCGTCTCGACCATCGAGCACATCATGGCGACGCTGTGCGGGCTCGGCGTCGACAACGCGCTGATCGAGATCGACGGAACCGAGGCGCCGATCATGGACGGCAGTGCGGCGGCTTTCGTCGCCGCGGTCGATCAGGCCGGCGTCGTCTCGCTGCCGGCGGCGCGCCGCTACACCAAGGTCTTGAAGCCGATCCGCGTGGAAAAGGGCGACGCCTACGGCGAACTCACGCCCTGCGATCGCGGCTTCCACGTCGACGTGACGATCGATTTCGAGCATCCGCTGATCGGCGAGCAGTCCTTCGCGCTCGAGGTCGAGCCGACCGCGTTCCGCCGCGAGGTCGCGCGCGCGCGCACCTTCTGTTTCATGCGCGACGTCTCCAAGCTCTGGAGCTCGGGCTATGCGCTCGGCTCGTCGCTGGAGAACACGCTGGTGGTCGCCGACGATCGCCTGCTCAATCCGGAAGGGCTGCGCTACGCCGACGAGTTCGTGCGCCACAAGGCGCTCGACGCGATCGGCGATCTGGCGCTCGCCGGCGCGCCGCTGCTTGCCTCCTACAAGTCGGTGCGCGGCGGTCACAGGCTCAACCACGCGATCCTGACCGCGCTGATCGCCGATCCGACCGCCTGGACGGTGGTCGAAGCGAGAGACCCCAGGGACGTGCGGGCGCCGCGTCGCGGACATGCCGAGATCGGGGCCGGACTGGCTGTTCCGGCCTATCGCGCCGACCTGTCCTGAGCGGCCGTTAACGGAAAGCCGCCACATTCCCGGCAGAATGCCCGCCTATCCCTATCCGGGCGTGGCGAAAGCGCCTTGTTTGGATTAAAGAACTTTCGGGCATGGGGATGCCCGGATGGGGCGACGGGGACCAATCACGTTGATGTCGATGCGTTTACCGGGTTCGAGGCGTTGGATGCTGGCGGCACGGCTTGCCGCGCTGGCGCTGCTGATCGTTGCGCTGCCGGCCTGCAGCTGGTT
>DATEKY010000532.1:0-2377 GCA_035277225.1 Xanthobacteraceae bacterium | reverse complement strand
GCCATCATGGCGACCGGGCGGTCGGATTATCCGAACCAGGTGAACAACGTCCTCGGCTTCCCGTTCCTGTTCCGCGGCGCGCTCGACGTGCGCGCCTCGACCATCAACATGGAGATGAAGGTCGCGGCCGCGCAGGCGCTGGCCGATCTCGCGCGCGAGGACGTGCCGGACGAGGTGGCGGCGGTCTACGGCGCGCGGCTGAAGTTCGGCCCGGACTACATCATCCCAACGCCGTTCGATCCGCGGCTCATCTCGTATGTGCCGCCGGCCGTCGCCAAGGCCGCGATGGACACCGGCGTCGCGCGCAAGCCCATCGTCGACATGGAGGCCTACAAGCACGCACTGCGCACACGGCGCGATCCGGTCGCGGGCGTGCTCACGCGCGTGAACGAACGGCTGAAGCGCGCCCCGAAGCGCGTGGTGTTTGCCGAGGGCGAGGAAGAGCAGGTCATCCGCGCGGCCGTAAGTTTCGTCGACCAGGGACTCGGTACGGCGCTGCTGGTCGGACGCGAGGACCGCGTGCGCGGCACGGCGGCGAATGCCGGCATCGACCTCGCTGAAGGGCTTTCGATCGTCAACGCGCGGCTCTCGAAACGCAACCCGGAGTACGCCGCCTATCTGTACGAGCGGCTGCAGCGCCACGGCTACCTGATCCGCGACTGCCAGCGCATGGTCAACCAGGATCGCAACACCTTCGCGGCCTGCATGGTGGCGCTGAACGATGCCGACGCGATGGTCACCGGCGTGACGCGCAATTTCTCGGTCGCGCTGGAGGAAGTGCGGCGCGTGATCGATCCGAAGCCCGGGCACCGCGTGATCGGCGTGTCGCTGGTGGTGGCGCGCGGACGGACCGTGGTGGTCGCCGACACCGCGGTCACCGAGATGCCGGACGGCAAGGACATCGCCGAGATCGCGGTCGAGGCCGCGATGGTCGCGCGCAAGCTCGGCTACGAGCCACGCGTCGCGCTGCTCTCGTTCTCGACCTTCGGTCACCCGCCCGGCGAGCGCGCCGAGAAGGTGCAGGACGCGGTGCGCATCCTCGACCAGCAGCGCGTCGATTTCGAGTACGACGGCGAGATGGCGGCGGACGTCGCGCTCAATCCCGACCTGATGGCGGCCTACCCGTTCTGCCGCCTGTCGGGGCCGGCCAACGTGCTGGTGATGCCGGCGTTCCACTCGGCGGCGATCTCGACCAAGATGCTGCAGGAGCTCGGCGGCGCGACTGTGATCGGGCCGCTGCTTGTCGGCCTCGACAATTCGGTGCAGATCGTGAACCTGTCCTCGAAGGACACCGACCTCGTCAACATGGCCGCGCTCGCGGCCTATAACGTCAGCGGATAATTCCCATGCCAGCCAAGAGACTCACCGGCGTCATCGCAGCGGTCGCCACCGCGGTCGACGCGACCGGCGCGCCCGACGCCGCACGCTCGACCAAGCTCGCGCGCTTCCTGCTCGACACCGGTTGCGACGGGCTCAACGTGCTCGGCACCACCGGCGAAGCGACCTCGTTCTCGCTCGAGCAGCGCAAGGCCGTGATGTCGGCCTACAAGAGCGCCGGCCTGCCGCTCGACCGGCTAATGGTCGGCACCGGGGCTGCCGCAACAGCCGATGCGGTCGCGCTCACGCGCCATGCCGCGGAGCTTGGATTTGCCGGCGCGCTGATCCTGCCGCCGTTCTATTACAAGGGCGTGCCGGACGACGGGCTTGCGGCCTATATCGACACGATCGTGAAGGCGACCGGCGAAAAACCGATCCCGATCTATCTCTATCACTTCCCCTCGCAGTCCGGCCTGCACTGGCACGTCAAGCTGCTCGCGCGTCTGCTCGACGCACACCAAGGCCGCATCGTCGGCCTGAAGGATTCCTCCGGCGACATGGCTTACGCGCGGGAAGCTGCGAGCGTCGCCAAAGGCTTCGACGTGTTCCCTTCGACCGAGGCCTGCCTGATCGAGGCGCGGTCGGGGATTTTCGCCGGCTGCATCTCGGCGACCGCGAATTTGAACGCTGACCTGTGCCAGACCGCGTGGTCCACCGGCGATACCGCCGCGCTCGACAGTGCGGTGACGATCCGAAAACTGTTCGACGGCAAGGCGCTGGTCTCGGGCGTCAAGTCGACGCTGGCGCATATCCATAATGACGCGGGCTGGGCACGGGTCGCTCCGCCGCTCGCCCCGTTCCCGGTCGCCGACAGGACTGCCGCCAACGCCGGATATGACGCCGCGCGGGCGAAGCGGGTGGCGTGACGGCGCGACTTTCCGACCCGCCCATGCTATGATTTGAGCATGAGCGAGACTGCGGAAAAGAAGCTGTCCAAGGCGGAAGTCGCCAAGTTGCGCGAGCTCCGGCTCGAAGCGATGAACCTGCAGGCGATCGAGGG
>DATEKY010000531.1:0-5462 GCA_035277225.1 Xanthobacteraceae bacterium | reverse complement strand
ATGATGCCGCATCTGGCCGAGGAATGCTGGGCGGCGCTCGGCCACACGAGCCTGATCGCCGAGGCGCCCTGGCCGCAGGTCGAGGCCGCGCTGCTCGTTGAGGACAGCGAAACCCTGCCGGTGCAGATTAACGGCAAGAAGCGCGCCGAGGTGACGGTCGCGCGCGACGCCTCCCCTGCCGAGGTCGAGCGGGCTGTGCTAGAACTGGAGGCGGTGCAGCGGGCGCTTGAGGGGAAGCCTCCCAAAAAAGTCATCGTCGTCCCGCATAGGATCGTGAATGTGGTCGCGTAATCTCCGCATCGCAGCCGTACTGGCGCTCGCCGGCCTCAATGCCGCGTGCTTCCAGCCGCTCTATGCGACGCGCTCGGTCAATGGCGGCCCGCCGATCGGGGCGGCGCTCGCGCAGGTGCAGGTCGAGCGCATCTCCGCTGCGAACGGGAGCCCCGAGTCGCGGCTCGCGCTTGAGATCGAGAACGCGCTCGATTTCGAATTGCACGGCGGCGGTGGAACGATCTCGCCGACGCACCAGCTCAAGGTGCGGATGACCACCAACCGCAACTCGATCATCACCGACGTGTCGACCGGCCGGGTCGAGGCGGAGATCACCGGCATCGATTCGACCTTCGAGCTCACCGAGCTCGCGACCGGCAAGAAGGTGCTCAACGGCCGCACCTTCGCGCGCGTCTCGTCCGACTATCCGGGCCAGCAGCAGCGCTTCGCGCGCGTGCGCGCGCGGCTCGATGCCGAGGATCGCGCCGCCAAGGTGATCGCCGAGAACATCCGCACGCGGCTGGCGTCGTTCTTCGTCGCCGGCACCTGAACTCTCTCACATGGTCGCGCTGAAAACGGGCGACATCGATTCCTTTGTCGCAAAGCCCGACGCCGCGCGCGCGGTCGTGCTGGTGTTCGGTCCCGATGCGGGCCTGGTCAGCGAACGCGTCGACGCGCTGGTCAAAGTATCGGTCGACGACATCAACGATCCGTTCGCGCTGGTGCGGCTCGACGGTGATGTGCTCGCCTCCGATCCGGCGCGGCTGATCGACGAGGCGACCACGGTGCCGCTGTTCGGCGGACGCCGCGCGATCCGCGTGCGCGCCAGCAGCCGCAACATCGTGCCGGCGGTCGAAGCCGTGCTCGGCGTCCGCTTGAGCGATTGCCGCGTCGTGATCGAGGCCGGCGACCTCAAGCGCGGCGCAGCGCTGCGCAATCTGGTCGAGCGCGCCAAGAATGCCGTGGCAATCCCCTGCTACGCCGACGCGGCGCGCGACCTCGCGCGGCTGATCGACGAGGAGCTGCGCGCCGCCAACCTGACGATCGCACCCGACGCGCGCGACGCGCTCGGGCCCCTGCTCGGCGGCGACCGCCGCGCCTCGCGCGCCGAATTGCGCAAGCTCACGCTTTATGCGCACGGCAAGGAGCGCATCGAGCTCGACGACGTGATGGCGGTGGTGGCGGACGCCTCCGCGCTCGGGCTCGAGACGCTGGTCGATGCGGCCTTCGCCGGACGCGTCGTCGACGTCGAGAAAGAGTTCGCCAAGGCATCCGTTGCCGGCACGTCTGCGGTCGCGATCGTCGGCACCGCGCTGCGGGCGATCGAGCGGCTGCATCAGTTGCGGCTCGACGTCGAGAGCGGCACCTCGGCATCGGCCGTGGTCGAGAGCCAGCACGCGATTCATTTCCGCCGCAAGCCGCTGGTCGAGGCGGCGCTGAAAAGCTGGACCTCGGACCGGCTGGTCAAGGCGATGACGATGCTGGGCGAGGCCTCGCTCGAGGCGCGGCTGCAATCGGATCTGTCGGAGGCGATCGCGCGGCGCGCGCTCACCACCATCGCAAGAAGCGCCGCGCAGCGTGTTTGATCGTTTCGCAAAACACTTTCTTCATCGTCGCCATGCTGATTTCAGCGCGCGATGATCCGGCGCAACGCCAACTTCGAGCCGCTCCCGCTCCCGCGATTTGGCGATCGCTGGCTGCTGCGCGGCTGCGTCAGCCGCGGCGTCGATGGGCTCTGGGTCGGCGGGTCTTCCCGGTACGGTGACGACACCGAGCCGGGACTGCGGCGCATCGAACAGGCGCTCGGCCTGATCAAGTCACATGATCCCGTGCGCTATCGGCGGCTGCTGCGCGATGTAAAGCGCATCTGGGTCGGGCTGACGTTCAGCGGATACGCGGAGTACGAGCACGCGCTGCTCGCATGCAAGCTCGACGAACGGATCGTGGCCGACGAAACCGTATCTCACGAAGAGATCGCCTCCGCCATCGTCCACGAGGCCACGCATGCGCGCCTGACCAATTGCGGCATCGGGTATGACGAGCCGGTCCGCCACCGCGTTGAATCGATCTGCTTGAGACGGGAGATCGCGTTTGCGAGACGATTGCCGGACGGTGGCGCGATCGAGGAGGCCGCGCTGCGTGCGCTATCGCTCTGTTCGGACGGGACCAACTGGACGAACGCCGCGATGACCGAGCGGCGTCTCACGGTCGCACCCGAGACGCTGTCCTACCTCGGAGCCCCTGCCCTCATTGTCCGCGTCGCGGTCGGGGTCGTGCGCTGGCGCATCGCCGCGCGCAACTGGCTGCACCGCCTTGGCCGCCGCAACACCGCGCTGGTGCCGTAGGGTGAGCACAGGCGCGCAGCGCCGTGCCCGCGTCTTTACTCGCCGAACGTGCCAGTCGGCAATGCGGACAGCATGCGCGCGAGCTCGACCTGCGAACGCACACCCAGCTTCTCGAAGCAGCGCCCCAGATGTGTTTTCACCGTCGCGGGCGAGACGCCGAGAGCCTGCTCGGCCTGCGGTCCGCTGAGGCCGCTGCCGATCAGCGTCGCGACGCGCGCCTCGGCGCTCGTCAGTCCAAAGCCTGTCTGCAGCGCCGCTGCAGCCGCGAGATTGCGCGCGTTCGGGTCGATGATGAGCACGAGCAGACGCGCGGTGTCGGAAAGCTCCCACAACGAGAAGGCCGGTGGCGGCAGCGGCACCGGCACCACCAGCAGCGGTGCGGCGCCCGACTGGCGCGTCAGGCGCAACGGCTCGCCGAGCGCGTCGCCGCTTCCGTCCGCGACGCGCAGCGCCTGCGCCAAGGTTCGCGTCAGCGCGGCGCGCTCATCCGGCAGAATCGCCGAGAGCTGCAGGCCGCCGTTGGACGAGCACACGAGCCCGTCGCCGGTGCGCAGCAGTGTTTCGGCCGCCGGGTTCGCGTGGACGATATGCTGGCGGCTGTCGAGCAGCAGCGCAGCGCTCGGCATGAGCTGAAGCACGCGCGTCAATTGCCGGCTGCCGTCGATCAGCGGCCCGAGCTGCAACGTCGCGTCAAGCGCGCGTGACAGATGCGGCGTCAGCCGCTGCAGCCGCCGCCGCGCCTGTTCGGCGCGATCGGCGGCGCGCGCCGAAAGGCTGAAGCCGAATCCGCCGACGCCGCCATCGCGCGACATGCCGCGATGGCTGATGACAATCATCTCCTCGATGCGCTGAGGCGCGAGCACGTCGGCATAAAAGCCGGTCTTGCGAATGATGCGGCGCTCGACCAGCGAGCCGGAGATGATGGCCTTGTCGAAAGGTTCGTCCTTTATGGCGACGGTCCAGGGATTCCAGACATAGTGCTTGTGGAAGACCGCGGTGTAATCCGGATTGAGCCTGCCGAGGACGAGCAGATTCTTTCCGCCCGGCGGCGCGTTGTAGACCAGCATGCCGCCGATACCGTCGATATGGTCGCAGAGGCCAATGAGCGCGTGCGGCCATCGCGTGGGATCCGCGACGGCCCCATAGATGTCGTTGAGCAGGGTCTCGTGGTCCATCAACGCCCCGCGCTCTCGCAACGAAGCCGATGTGGCCCGCCCGAGTGCAATTCTCCCGCCCGGCGTCTAGCGGGGCCGATAGTCGATCCGCGGCGTTACAACTTCAATACACCCCTCACGATGGTTTGATGAAAATCTCGGGGCGTGCGGGGCTTTCCGCATCCGCCCGATCCGGCGGGGATAGGTCCGGCCGGCCGCGTGGGCACGGCGCGATCAATCTCGCTCGATCCGGCGGATCACCGCACCGAATCCGTAGGGTGGGCAAAGGCGCCGGAGGCGCCGTGCCCACGCGACTACTCGCCGAACGACGACCCGGCAATCTCGCCGACGTCGCCGCCCCAATCTGCCGGGAGCGTGCCCTCCGCGACATAGCGATGAAAGCTGCTGTGCGGCCAATCGCACACGCGCGTGACGAGTCTATGCTTCACGGGATTGAAATGAATGTAATCGATGTGGCGCCCCATATCGGCGTCATCCCTGATCGAGTGCTCCCAATATCGGCGTTGCCAAATTCCCTTCTCGCGTCTGTCAACCTTGCTTGCTGACCGCGACGTTGCTGCGGGCAGTCCGCGTGAGAATCCGCTTTTGATGAGATTCCAGCGCATCGCGAAATCGGCGTCGTTCTCAGGAAGCGACCAGATCGCGTGGAGATGATCAGGGAGAATGCAGATCGCAACGGTTTCGAATGGCCGTTCGTCTTGGACGGTGTGATAGATGCGACGTAAGCGTTCGATGTTGCGGATCAGCGTATCGCTTGAGCGGTCGGCGAGCGTGACCGTGAAGAAGAACGTGCCGCCTGGGATATGCGCGCGCCGATAGCGGGACATACGTCAGCATAGCAAGCTGGTGGGCACGGCGCCTGCGGCGCCTTTGCCCACCCTACGAGGTCAGAGCGTCGCGCAAAATTAATCCCGCTCGATCCGGCGGATCACCGCGTCGAGCTGCTCCAGCGTCTTGTAGCGGATCTTCATCTCGCCGCCCTTGCCGCGATGCGCGATCGTCACCGCGAGGCCGAGCGCATCGGAGAGCCGCTTCTCCAGCGCCACCGTGTCCGCATCCTTCGCGCCGCGCGCACGGCGCGTCGCAGTCTTGCCGGCCGAGGCGGCGCGCTCCTGCACCACGGCTTCGGCCTGGCGCACGCTCAGCCCCTGCGCGACGATCGCCTGCGCAAGCTCTTCCGGATTCGGCTGACCGATCAGCGCGCGCGCATGGCCGGCCGAGATCTTTCCCGCGCGGATGAAATCCTGCACGCCGTCGGGCAGCTTCAACAGGCGCAGCGTGTTCGCCACATGGCTGCGGCTCTTGCCGACGATCTTCGCAATATCATCCTGGCCGTACTTGAATTCGTCGGCGAGCGCTTGATAGCCGCCGGCCTCTTCCAGCGCATTGAGATCGGCGCGCTGCACGTTCTCGATGATCGCCAGCTCGAGCGCCTCGCGGTCGTTCACCTCGAGCAGAACGATCGGAACGTCGTGCAGTCCGGCGCGCTGCGCCGCGCGCCAGCGCCGCTCGCCGGCGACGATCTCGTATTGATCGGCCGCACCGCGCACGGTGCGCACGAGGATCGGCTGGATGATGCCGCGTTCGCGGATCGAGGCGGCGAGCTCGTCGAGATCGGCTTCGGCGAAATGACGGCGCGGATTGCGCGCGTTCGGTTTCAGGAATTCGATCG
>DATEKY010000530.1:0-4251 GCA_035277225.1 Xanthobacteraceae bacterium | reverse complement strand
CCGTAACCCACTTCCTTCATGACCTTCTCGACATAGTCCTTGCCGATCTTGGCCTTGTACTGCTCGACGATCGGGGCGGTCGCCTTGCGCAGCGCCGGCAGGTCGGCCTTCACGATCGTCACGCCCTTGTCGGCGAGCGGCTTGGCGGCGGCGGTCTGCGCTTCGAGCGGCGAAGCCGGATCGAGCGCGATCCAGAACTTGTCGTTGGCCGGGATGTATTTCGTCTTGATCGCGTTCTCGATCAGGTCCTGCGTTTCCTTGTTTTGGCGCTTCCACCAGGCCATGTTCGCGACGACCATTCCGGGCGTCATGATGTGGAGCGTCTCGGTGTAGAACTTTGCCGTCTCCTGGATCTTGAACGCGAGAATGAGCTCGATGCTCAGGTCGGCGGCATCGAGAATGCCCTGCTGCATCGCCGTGTAGACCTCAGGCAGGTTCATCACGACCGGCTGGCCGTTGATCGCCTTCAACGTATCGATGATCGCCGGGTCGGGCATCGACCGCACCTTCTGGCCCTTGAAATCCTCGGGCGTGGCGAGCGGCTTCTTCGAGAGAATTCCGCGGCCGCCGGCGCTGCACCAGGTGAGGAACTTGAGACCGCGCGCCTCCAGCTTGTTGCCGAGCTCGATGCCGGTCGGTCCGTATGCGAACTTCTCCCAGGTCGCCCGATCCTTGAACAGATAAGGCAGGTTGAACACGCCGTGTTCGGGAATGAGGTTCTGCGTGTAGGCCGCGGTGTTGACCGTCATCTGCACCGTTCCAAGCTGAACGGCATCGAGCACGTCCTTCGCGGTGCCGAGCTTCAGGTCGGTGATGATCTCGACCTTGATGCGGCCGCCCGACTTCGACTCGACTTCATCCTTGAAGGCGACCATGCCCTGGTAGTAGCCGAAGTTGCGATTGCCGACGTCGCCGAAGCGGATCGTCATGTTCGGATACTCGGCGGCGGCCGGTGCGGTGCACGACATCGCGATCGCCGCGATGCCCGCCATCGTGAAACTCACTACGCGTGCGAGAATGGCCATCGATTCCTCCCGTCGTTTTTTTGATCCTTGGGCTTTTATTTTTCCGGCAGTTGAACAAGGGCATCCAGGCGTGTCAAAGATTCCGTACAGCGCTGTCCGCTGGGCGGACAATCGAACGGTCCGGTTATTTGGCCGGCGGAGTGAGGGTCTAGATGCCGAGCAAGGACGCAGGCCGCCAGGAGCAGCGGGGGACGCTGCGCACGCTTGCCGTTCTGCGAGCGCTGAACGAAAAGAACGCGTCAAGCGTGTCGGATCTGTCGCAGGCGACCGCGATCTCGCGCCCCTCGCTGTACCGCATCCTCGACACGCTTTGCGGTGCCGGCTACGTGCGCCGCCGGCCCGACGACGACCGCTATCAACTGACGCCGCTCATTCATCGCCTCAGCGAGGGTTTCGAGGACGACGACTGGATCCGCAACATCGGCGTGCCGTTCCTGCGCGAACTGCAGCGCGAGATCGTCTGGCCGACGGACATCGCGGTGTTCATGGGCGACGCGATGTATCTGCGCGCCACCACCTGGCGCGACAGCCCTTTGGCGATCGACCGGCGCCCGCTCGGCCTGCGCGTCCCGGTCCTTCAGGCGGCCTCCGGCCGTGCCTATCTCGCCTATTGTCCCGACGCCGAGCGCGAGGAGGTGGTTCGCTTCCTGCGCAATTCCTCGGCGTCCGAGAACGCGCTCGCGCGCGATCGCCGCGCGCTGAACCGGCTGCTGTCGCAGACACGCCTCAACGGCTACGGCCATCGCTTCAAGGAGTTCATGCCGGAAACCGGCAGCATCGCCGTGCCGATCAAACCGGCCGAGCGCGTGATCGGATGCTTGAACATCACGTTCATCGCCTCGGCCCTGTCCCCCAAGCAGGCAGCGAGCCGCTATCTCGAGGCGATCTCGCGGACGGCGCGGCAGATCGAAGCAAGCATCGCCGGCCAGGCTAGAAACTGACTGCGGCGTCCGCTGCCGCGTTACTTCAGGAAGTCCTCGCGCACCGGGCTGTAAAACTCGAGATCCACGGAGTCGGGCTCCAGCACGTCGTAGCCGTGCTCGACATTGCCCGGAATGTGGACGACATCGCCCGGACCGACCTCGCGCTCCTCGCCGCCGACACGAAATCGGAAGCGGCCGAATTGGATGCACGAGAACTGTTCGTGCGGATGCTTGTGCGCCTTCATGGTCATCGGATCCTTGAAGCGGAACAGGCACGACATGCCCTTCTCGCCGACGATGAACTTGCGCGTGATGCGATCGGACTTGATGTTCTGCGAGGCGTGAACCTCCTCGGGGATCTCGGCCCAGCGATGAAAATAGCTCATGTCATTTCTCTCCTGATGTGAACGTCAGACCTTGAGGACGATCTTTCCGAAGTGCCGGTTCGCGCGCATGTGTTCCTGCGCGGCCGCGGCCTCGCGAAGCGGATAGACGCTGTCGATCACGGGCCGGATGGTGCCCTGCGCCAATGCGGGCAGCACGTCGTCGCAGAACCCGCGAACCGCGGCGATCCGCTCCTCCATCGAGCGCGTGCGGAACGTGACGCCGATCATGTGGATGCGCTTGCGCGAGAACTCGTCGAGATTCATGGTCGCGTCGAGGCCGGCCACACGTCCGACGCAGATGATGCGGCCGCGGACGGCCGCGGCGTCGACGTTGCCCTGCGCCGTATGGCTTCCGACCAGATCGATCACCACCTCCGCACCGCGCGATTGGGTCCGCTCGCGGATGACGGCGACAAAATCCTCGCTGCGATAGTTAATCGGAACGTCGCAACCGAGCGCGCGCAGCCGTTCGAGCTTCTCGGGCGATCCCGCCGTCCCAAAGACGTGCGCCGCCCCCTTGAGCCGCGCGATCTGCACCGACGCGATGCCGGCGCCCGAGCTCGCGCCCTGGACGAACACGCTCTCACCCGCCTTGAGCGATGCGGCATTCATCAGCGCATCGTGCGCGGTCACGAACGTGATGGGCGTGGCGGCGGCCTCCTCCCAGCTCATCGAGGGCGGCACGCGAATGGCGAGCCGATGGTCGATCACCGCCTGCTCGGCATAGGCGCCGCCGGCCATGGCCATGACGCGATCACCGACCGCAAAGCCCGTGACGTCGGTGCCGAGCGCCGCGACCTCGCCGGCCAATTCCACGCCGGCGATGGGCAAACTGTTCTTCTTGTCGGAAGCCGCGAAATGCGTCGCGGCGCGGCGAAGGTCGGCGCGATTGAGTGCTGCGGCTTTTACCGCGATTAGCAGGTCCGATTTGCCGCAGACCGGCTCGGGCACATCCTCATAGCGCAGCGGACGATCGGCCACGGCCTCATCGATGACGATGGCCTTCATGAGCGACGCCCTGATCGCGGCAACACGGCACAACAGTGCGCCCTTGCGATCAAGCCTCCCGGACGTTGTTTTTTCATTGCGCGATCATCACAACACCAACGCGGCAGGCGTTGCAAGGCAAGATCATTCGCCGAGTCGCACAATTCGTTTTCTGAATTTCCATCATGCCGTTTGTGAATTTGTTCAGGCGGGAGAGCCGTGAAATAAACCGATGAACCTGCGGTCAAAGCAGCGCGGGCACGCGGCTCGCTGTCGGCGCAAGAACATTCTCGGGGTGGAAGCACATCATGAAACGTGACGTGACCTTTCGCATCGCAATCGATATCGGCGGGACGTTCACGGATTGCGTGGTGCTTCCTTCGGAAGGCCAGCGCGTCACCACCAAGGCGCTGACGACGACCGGCAACCAGGCCCAGGGCGTGATCGATTGCCTCGAGCTCGCCGCGCCGCATTTCGATACCACGGTTGCCGAGATGCTGAGCCGCACGGTGGTGTTCGTTCATGGCACCACAGTCGGGACCAATGCGCTCGCCGAGCGGCGCGGCGCGCGGACCGGTCTCCTGATGACGCGCGGTCACGAGCAGGCGATCACGATCGGCCGCGTTCGCCAGAAGGTGACCGGGCTCTCGGAGCGCGAGAAGACGCACGTCACTCACCTCAACAAGGCGGACCCGCCGATCATCCGGCCCGAGGACATCCGCGGCATCACCGAACGCGTCGACTCGAGCGGCCGTGTCCTCGTGGCGCTCGACATGGCGCAGGCGGAACGCGCGCTCGACGAGCTCGTCGCCTCGGGCATCGAGGCGCTGGCGATCTGCCTGCTCTGGTCGTTTCTCCATCCCAAGCACGAGGAGCAGCTGCGCGACCTGGCGCGGCGCAAATATCCCAAGCTCTACGTCTCGATCTCGT
>DATEKY010000529.1:0-2803 GCA_035277225.1 Xanthobacteraceae bacterium | reverse complement strand
CCTGGCGCTGCTCGACGCACACGCGATCGCCGACACCGACGCGGCGCTCGCGGCGCTGCTCGGTCGCGCGCCGTGGTACGTCGACCTTGCGGCGTTTGCGCGCGACCGCGCGCTCGGCCGGCACGAGATCGATGCAGCGGTAGAGCGCGGCGTCGCGACCCGCATTGCCGGGACGACGTTCGGCCTCTCGTCCGCGGTCTGGATGCGCCTGAAGCGCGCGCTTAACAGCGCGCTCGCGGCCTTCCACGCGGACCACCCGGACCTGCCCGGCATCGGCCCGGAGCGGCTGCGCCTGCAGCTCGAGCCGCGCCTTCCGGCGCCGGCCTTTACCGCCCTGCTTCAAGGGCTCGCACGCGCCCAGGAGATCGCGCTCGACGGCGCCGGCGTGCGCCTGCCGGGCCACGACGTGCGGCTCGCGCCGGGCGACGAAAAGCTCTGGAACGCAATTCAGCCGATGCTCGGTGCCGAGCGCTTCCGCCCGCCGCGCGTGCGCGACATCGCGAGCGCGCTTTCGGTCGGCGAGGCCGACGTGCGGCGGCTGCTCAAGCGGCTCGGCCGCATGGGCAGGACCGACGAGATCGCGCAGGATCACTTCTTCCTGCGCGCCACCGTCGCCGAGATGGTGGAGATCGCTATCGACATCGCGGCGCAGGCCGAAGGCGGCCAGTTCAGCGCGGCGCAGTTCCGCGACCGGCTCGACAATGGACGCAAGGCCGCGATCGAGATCCTGGAGTTCTTCGACCGCCACGGCGTGACCTTGCGGCGCGGCGATCTGCGCCGCATCAATCCGCAGCGGCTCGCGCTTTTCCGCCGCCCGGCGGAGGAGACACAAGGTTCTGGAAGAGAAGCGTCCCCGGTGGGGCGTCCGGACTTCAAATCCGGGAGGGGCCGCGAGCCGGTCCTTGGTGGGTTCGACTCCCTCTCTCTTCCGCCACGCTAGCGTTCAACCGGCACGTCGGTCACTTCCTCGACGATTGTCGCCAGCAGGACCTCGACCCAGCGCCGCGGAACGCGCCGCGTGATGACAACAATGCGGCTGTCGCGGTCATCGGACGGCCAGCGATCGAGCCAGGCCGGCGCATGAAAGACATGCTGGACGCCGTGGATCACCGCCGGCCGGTCGGGGCTTTCGAGGATGTTCACGATGCCCTTGAGCCGGAGCATGTCGTTGCCACAGTGCTCGGCGAGCGCTTCGAGAAACAGCGTCAGCGCCACGGCCGGGATCGGTTCCCGACGCACGATCGCATAGACCTGGATGTCGGCATCGTGGCGCGCATGCGCGTGTCCGTGGGCCTCTTCCGTCAGCCACGCCTCGACGTCGGTCGACTTGGTCCGCGGATCGTAGAGACCCGAATTGAAGACGCGCGCCGGATCGATCCGGCCATGATCGGCAACAAGCGCCGGTGCGCCGGTATTGAGCTCTTCGAGACGGCGCAGCAGCACGGGCTCGGCCGCTCCGGCCAGATCCAGCTTGGTCAGGACAATCCGGTCGGCGACGGCAACCTGCTTCTGCGAAATCCCCTCGCGCGCGAGCGTTTCCGCGCCGTTGACGGCGTCCACCGTCGTCACGACGCCGCCGAGCACCAAGCGGCCCGCGATACCCGGGTCGGTCATCAGCGTCTGCAGGATCGGCGCCGGGTCGGCCAGTCCGCTCGTCTCGATGACGATGCGATCGAACGCGACGCAGCGGCTCTCGTCGCGCCGCCGCAGCAGCTCTTGCAGGGTGCGCGCCAGGTCGGTGCGGATTTTGCAGCAGAGACACCCGGTCTGCAGCTCGATGAAGCTGTCCTCGCTCGCTTCGATCAGCTCGTGGTCGATCCCGACCTCGCCGAACTCGTTGATGATGACGGCGGTGCGCGAGAACTCCGGCTGGCCGAGCAGATGGCGCAGCATCGTCGTCTTGCCGCTGCCGAGGAAGCCGGTGAGAACCGAAACGGGGATCGTGTCGGCTCTCATGACGGCACCAGCGGAGCAGCCGCGATGCGCACGCGGACTGCCGCATAGCCGGGATCGAGCGCCTCCCGGACCTGCCGCAGGACGGCCACCAGCGAAATCGCGCCGCGCTTGCGGCCGTCGATCGTCACCGTCCAGCGGAACATCGCGTCCGCCGTCCGCTCGATCCGGATGTCTCTGGCGCTTCCGCCGATCAGGAGCGCGCCGTCGCTTGCGCGCGCGACGCTACCGGGCACACGCCATGCCACGAGGCTTTGCGCCAACAAGTCATGCGTGAGATCGGTTGGCAGGCTCAAAGGGGTGCCCCGCTCAGGATCTCGGATGACAGCTTGCGCTTGAGGTAGCGGCCGTCGTTCGGGCTTGCGAAGTACTTACCGTCCTGCACCATCACCTTGCCGCGCAGGATTGTCACCACGGGCCACGCGAAGATGTCGTGACCTTCCCAGGGCGTGTAGTCGGTCTCGTGCAGGTCGGCGGCGCGCACCTTGCCGCGCCGCGCCGGATCGAGAATCGTGATGTCGGCATCGCTGCCGACCGCAATCGCGCCCTTCTTCGGATAGAGCCCCATGATCTTTGCCGCGTTGGTCGACACCAGGTCGACGTAACGCGAGAGCGAATAGCCGCGCCGCGTGACCATCTCGGTGTACATAACGCCGAGGCGAGGCTCGACACCGGAGTTGCCGCCGGTGGTGTCGTCAATCCGGTTGCCGATGGTCTTGTCCTTGAGCGAGCAGCACAGCTCGTCGGTGGCGACGCAGTGGATCACGTCATTCGCCGTGCCGTGCCACAGCGCGCGCTGATCGTCCGCCGACTTCAGCGACGGATAGGTGTGATAGATCTGCCCGTTGGG
>DATEKY010000528.1:0-2706 GCA_035277225.1 Xanthobacteraceae bacterium | reverse complement strand
CTGGTCATCGGCCGGCTAGTGTCCCGATTCCGAAGTTCGCACCCATTTTGCGGCACCCTCATTTGCGAACTTCGGAATCGAAGGACACTAGCAACTTATTGACCTAGTGTGGCTTTGGTTCAGAAGTCCGCATGACGGACTCGCGGTAATGGTGATGCGGACTTCTGAACCGCCACACTAGCGCGACAGCGCGTTCACGGCGTCGAACAGCTCCTTCGACAGCGCCTTCTCCTTGATGAGCTCGGCATAGAGCGGCTGCAGCTTCGCGCGCATGGCCTCGGTATTGAGCTTGATCACGACCGCGTTGTTGTCGCGGATCATCGCCGCGATGTCGGCCTCGGCGCGATCCATGGTGGTCCTGGCGTAGACCTTACCCGCCTCGTTGGCGGCGCGGACCAGAAGCTGCTGTTCGTCCGCCGACAGCTTCTTCCAGGTGCGCTCGCTCACCGTGATCGGCCAGGTCTGCGGGTATTCGCGAATCTCCACGATGAAGGGCGCGACTTCGGTGAACTTCATCGAGCGCACGAGGCTGAGCGGTGCGGTTACGGCATTCACCACGCCCTGCCGGATACCGAGGTAGGTCTCGGTCCATGCGAGCTGGATCGGCACCGTCTCGAGCTGCTTCCACGAGCGGACATAGACCTCGTTCGGGAACATCCGTACCTTCAGCCCCTTGAGATCGTCGGCATTCAGCACGGGTTTGGCCGAAACCAGCACGCGATACGGGCCGCGGTCCGCGTTCCACTCGGTCGAGAGCACGCGGATGCCGCGCGCGAGCAGCTTCTCCTCGGCTTTCTTGAAGGCGGCACTCTTGAGATAGGCGCGCAGGTGATCGTGGCTGGTCACGAAGTAAGGCAGCGAGATCGCGTTGATCTCTTCGCCGACGATCGGGGCGTAGTATTCGAGCGCCCCGGAATAAAGGTCGAGCGCCCCGATGGTCAGGCTCTCCAGCGCCTGCGCCGGCTTGCCGAGGGCGTCCTGAAGGTGAATTGCGATCTTCAACTCGCCCTTGGAGCCTTCTTCGACCAGCTTCTTGAAATGCAGCAGCGCAAGCTCCTCGGGGCTGCCGGGGCCGAGCGATTCATTGATCTTGAGGAGCTTTTCGGCCTGAGCCGGGAAGGAGAGGAGGGCGAGGATCGCGCCGGTCAGCGCCGCGCGTCGCAACATCATGGTCATGGCCAATTCCCCCGAATAGCCGCCTCGTCTGCAGAGAGGCCCAGCAGGGTAGGCGTCGCGCGGCGCGGTTTGCAATCGCGATTGTGACGTTCGCGGCCTTGCGGGCGGCGGCATGCAAGGTCGCGTTGCACTCGCTGGGCGCTCAAGCCGTCGGCATTCTGCAATTCCCACGTGTGGTCGGCGGTGTGAACAAACGCGCGAAATCCAGGGCGGATGTGTTAGCGTTTCCAACCGAGCCACGTGTCCGGGAAGGAACAGACGTTCAATGGCCAGACTCATCTGGGTTCGAACGCTGGCAGCATCCTTCGTGCTGGCCTGCACCGCACTGTCAGCCTACGCCGAATACCCGGACCGGCCGTTGAAGATCATCGTGGCCTGGCCGCCGGGCGGGGTTGTCGACACGACCGCCCGCATCATCGGCGAGCAACTGGCCATTCAATTCGGACAGCCGGTCGTCGTCGAGAACAGGGTCGGCGCCAACGGCAACATCGGAACGACCGCGGCCGCGCGCGCGCCCGCCGACGGCTATACCCTGCAGGCGGTGACGGCCGAGACGCACGCGATAAACCCCCACCTGTACAAGGCGCTGACGTACAACGTGGCGCGCGACTTCGAGCCGGTCGCGCTGCTCGCCCGATCGAATTTCGTCCTCGCCGCCAAGGCGAGCCTGCCGGTCAACAACGTCCGTGAGCTGGTCGAACTCGCGAAGGCGTCGCCGGGAAAGCTCTCGGTCGCGAGCTACGGTATCGGCAGCACGTCGCACGTCACGCTGGCGTCGTTCGAGGACGTGACCAAGACGAGCTTTCTGCACGTGCCCTATCGCGGCGTCAGCCCGGCCGTGAACGCGCTGCTGACCGGCGAGGTGGATGCCGCGTTCGTCACGCCGCACATCGTGATCGGCCTGCAGAAGAGCGGGAACGTCAAGATCCTCGGGGCAGCATCGCTGGAGCGCATGGCGCTTGTCCCGGACGTGCCGACGTTCACGGAGCAGGGGGTCAAAGGCTTTGTCGGCGGCAACTGGTACGGCGTCGTGACGCCGCGCGGGATTCCCGGCGACGTGAAGGCACGACTGGCCGATCAGATGGCGAAGATCGCCGCGTCGCCGCCGTTCCTGGCGCACGCCAAGTCGCTCGGCGTCGATGCGGACTATCGCGATGCGGCAGGCTTCGCCGAATTCCTGGCGAAGGAAAACGAGCGATGGGGCGCGCTGATCAGCGCGCGCAACATCGAGATCCCTTGAGCGCGGCAGCTATCCCGGAAGAACCGAGCAGGCCTGCGTCCACGGCGTGCATTGCAGCGGGATGTGATGCGGCATCTTCGCGTCGACGACCTCGAACTCCATCGTCACCTTGCGGAAGAAATTTGCCGGCAGCGTCTTGTCGGCGCCCTTGAAGTAGTCCGAGAGGTCGAACGCGATCACGTAGCGGCCGGCCGTGAAGGCGTCGCCCGCAAGCATCGGTCCGCTGGTCGGACGCCCGTCCGGGCCGGTGCTCACGGATTTCACCGGCTTCATCGTCTCGCCCTGCTTCA
>DATEKY010000527.1:0-10236 GCA_035277225.1 Xanthobacteraceae bacterium | reverse complement strand
GCGACGTCGACGGTCGCAAGCGGCGCCGCCACCATGAAGATGATCAGCAGCACCAGGATCACGTCGATGAACGGCGTGACGTTGATCTCGTGCAGTTCGCCGAGGCTGTCGTCGCCGTGATCGAGCTTCACGCTCATGGCGCTACTCGGCGGCCGAGAGCGAGACGGGCTTGCGCGCGGGCGGTCGGGCCGCGGCGCGGTCGAGATCACGGCTGACGATGCGCATCACTTCCGCCGAGCCGTCGCCGAGCAGCGCGCGATAGCCCGCGATCTGGCGCGAGAAGACGTTGTAGATCACCACCGCGGGAATCGCGGCGGCGAGGCCGAACGCGGTCGCGAGCAGCGCTTCCGCGATGCCCGGCGCGACGACTGCGAGATTGGTGGTCTGCGATTTCGAGATGCCGATGAAGCTGTTCATGATGCCCCACACGGTGCCGAACAGTCCGACGAACGGCGCGATGGCGCCGATGGTCGCGAGCACGCCGGTGCCGCGCATCATGTGGCGCCCGCCGTTCGCCTCGATCCGCTCGAGCCGCGAGGCGACGCGCTCCTTGATACCGTCACGCTCCATCGTTTCGTCGGACAAACGCAGCTCCGCGACGGCGGCCTGAACGAAACGTCCCGCCGGGCTCGCGTTGCGCCCGAGCTGTGCCGACGCATCCGCCATGTCGCGCGCCGCCGCGAGCGCTTTCAGCGCGTTGCGCGCGCGGCGCTTGGCGGCGACGAGTTCGACCGATTTCGCGAGCCACACCGTCCACGTCATCACCGAGGCGAGCACGAGCGCGATCAGCACGCCCTTCACCAGCGGATCGGCGGTCTGGTACATGCCCCAGGGAGACAGATCGCGCGGCAGTTCGGCGCTGGCGGTTTGCGCCATTGCCGCGCCGGAGGCGGTGAACTGGATGGCGAGAACGGCAAGCGCTTCGGCGCGTGCGCGCAGGCGAAATCCAGAACACCGCATTGCCAGAACCCGCGTGGCCGGTTCGCACAGCGTGCGTCCAGCTCGTTTCATGATGTTGTCACCGCCCTGCGGCCGGGCGCCGCAGGCCTCGCACCTTAAAGCGGAGAGGCGGGCATCGTTCAATGTAATTCTCTAGTTTCGAACTATTACAAAGAAAAATTGGATTAGCTGTAAGCTCGCGACATTTCGTTTGTTTGTGCATTTTCTCCGAGTCTATCAGTAACCGCGAACAAAACTACAGAATAGAACCATTCAAAACAAGAAAACGCGGGGGCTAATCCATGCCACATCATCAAGGGCGTCAGGCTTTACTCGACATTCAGGCCAAAATCGGGGCGGTGAGCGTCGTGGCTCTTCTCGCGGCCGGCGTTCCGACGGAGGCGGCGGCGCAATCAGGCCAGCCCCAGGGCGCATCATCGGCCACCCCGCTGCCGACCGTCTCGGTGGATATCACCAGGCAGCGCCGCAAGCCGCGTCGCGCCACCACGGCCCCGCGCCAGCGCATCGCGGCGCCGCCGCCGCCACCTCAGCCGCAGATGCAGGCGCCGACTCCGCCGACGCAGGCGAGCCGCTCCGGCACCGTCGGCTACGTCACGCAACGCACCACGACCGGCACCAAGACCGACACGCCGATCATCAACATTCCGCAGTCGGTCTCGGTGGTGACGCAGGAGTTCCTGCGCGATCAGAACAACCAGTCGTTCACCGAGACGCTGCGCTACGTGCCGGGCCTGATCCCGCACCAGGGCGAAGGCAATCGCGACGACGTCGTGATCCGCGGCCAGCGCTCGAACGCGGACTTCTTCGTCAACGGCGTGCGCGACGACGTGCAGTATTTCCGCGACAGCTACAACGTGCAGCGGGTCGAAGTGCTGAAAGGCCCGAACGCGATGATCTTCGGGCGCGGCGGCGGCGGCGGGGTGATCAACCGCGTGCTCAAGGAAGCCGACGGCTCGCGCGTGCGCGAAGTCACCGTCGGCGGCGGCCAGTTCGACCTCGGGCGCGTGGCGGTGGATCTCGGCGACGCGATCAACCCCAACGTCGCGGCGCGCTTCAACGCGGTCTACGAGAACTCCGGCAGCTACCGCGACTTCGGCCATCTCGAGCGCTACGGCTTCAACCCGACCGTGACGTTCAAGCCGACCGACGCGACCACGATCGCGCTGAGCTACGAATACTTCCACGATCGCCGCGTCACCGATCGCGGCATCCCCTCGCAGGCGCGCGCCGGCGTCATCCCGAACCGGTTCAATCCCAACCTGCCGTACCAGACCGACGTGTCGACCTTCTTCGGCAATCCCAATCTGAACTATGCGCTGGTCGACGCGCATATCGGCACGGCCGTGATCGAGCACGAGTTCGACAACGACCTGAAGGTGAAGAACCAGACCCGCGTCGCGAGCTTCGACAAGTTCTACCAGAACATCTTCCCGGGCGGCGCGGTGAACGCTGCCGGAACATCGGTCAACCTGACCGCCTACAACAACCAGAACGACCGCGACACCTTCTTCAATCAGACCGACGTCACCAAGAAGGTCGACCTCGGCTTGACCCGGCACACGCTGCTGGCGGGCGTCGAACTCGGCCAGCAAAGCGGCATCTCGTTCCGCCAGACCGGGTTCTTCAACAATGCCTCCACGACACTGGCGGTGTCGCCGCTCAATCCGGTCAGCTACGTGCCGGTCACGTTCCGCAACGTCTACAACGCCACCACCAACGACGCGAACAGCGCCTACAAGCTCAACCTCGCGGCGGTGTATTTCCAGGACCAGATCGAGATCACGCGGTACCTGCAGCTGATCGGCGGCGTGCGCTTCGACAGCTTCGACCTCACCAGCACCGACCGGCACATCAACCGCGACTTCAACCGCGTCGACAATCTCGTCTCGCCGCGCGCCGGCATCGTGCTCAAGCCGGTCGAGACCGTCTCGTTCTACGGCAGCTACGCGGTGTCCTACCTGCCGAGCGCCGGCGACCAGTTCTCCTCGCTCAATCCCGGCATGAATCAGCAGCCGGGCCTGGTGCTCGCCGATCCGGAAAAGTTCGTGAACAAGGAAGTCGGCGTGAAGTGGGATATTTTCCCGAA
Source organism: Xanthobacteraceae bacterium (assembly GCA_035277225.1). GTDB lineage: Bacteria > Pseudomonadota > Alphaproteobacteria > Rhizobiales > Xanthobacteraceae > PALSA-894. The sequence continues at coordinate 7,190 of DATEKY010000527.1, read as the reverse complement.
GCTGCAGTTCACCGCCGCGGTCTACGACCTCGACCGGTTCAACCAGCGCGTGGCCAATCCGAACGGCGACGGCACCTTCTTCCTGACCGGCCAGACCAACACCAAGGGCTTCGAGACCGGGCTGGTCGGCTTCATCACCGAGCAGTGGCAGGTATCAGGCGGCTACGCCTATACCGACGCCAAGATCGTCAACGCGCTGTCGGCCCCGGTCGCCGCCGGCAACCGTGTCGGGCTGGTGCCGTATCACACGCTCACGCTCTGGAATAAGTACGAGTTCGTCAACTGGTTCGCGCTCGGGGTCGGCATCATCCATCAAACGGATTCGTTCGCGTCGTCGGACGACACCGTCCTGCTACCCGGCTGGACGCGCGTCGACGCCGGGATCTTCGGCAAATACCGGTTCGCCGACGGCACGCTGGTGAACTGGCAGGTCAACGTCGAGAACGTGCTCGACACGCGCTATTATTCGACCGCCGACGGCAACAACAATATCACGCCCGGCTCGCCGCGCGCGATCCGCGGCGCCATGCGGGTCAATTTCTAAAGTTCACCGCGAGCCGCCCTCACCTGCGGCCCCGGACCTCCCCGGCTCGCGTCAGCGATGGCGCGAGCCGGTTTTGCTTTCAAGGAGCAATCTCAACGCACCGCCGCGTTCACCGAGGCCGCGGTCTGCCCGAACAGGATCGCGCGCTCTTCCGCGGTGCGGATGCCGCCCGGATTCGGGTTGATCTCCTTCGCCGTCGCATAGGCGCGCTCGACCGCCGGCCGCGCCTTGTTGGCGTCGAGCCAGCGCTTGATGTGCGGGAAGTCGGCGATGTTCTGGCCCTGCCGCTCGTGCGGCACGATCCACGGATAACTCGCCATGTCGGCAATGGAGTATTCGCCCGCCATGTATTCGTTGTCGGCGAGGCGCCGGTTGAGCACGCCGTAGAGCCGGTTCACCTCGTTGCGATAGCGGTCCATCGCGTAGGGGATCTTGTCCACCGCGTAATTGCTGAAGTGATTGTTCTGCCCCGAATTGGGCCCGAGATTGGCCATCTGCCAGAACAGCCACTCGATCGTCGCGGCTCGCCCGCGCACATCCTGCGCGATGAACTTCCTGGTCTTGTCGGCGAGATAGAGCAGCATCGCGCCCGACTCGAACATCGGGAGCGGCGCGCCCCCGCCGGGCGGATCGTGATCGACCATCGCGGGGATGCGGTTGTTCGGCGAGATTTTCAGAAAGTCCTTGGCGAATTGTTCGCCCTTGCCGATGTTGATTGGAAAAATCTTGTACGGCAGCCCGGTTTCCTCGAGGAAAATTGTGATCTTGTGGCCGTTCGGCGTAGTCCAGTAATACAGATCGATCATCGGTCGCGTCCTTGGAATGAACACAGTGGTGCGCCGGTATATAGAACGTTGAGCCGGGGGCGCCTATGGACCTGACGACGATTTTACCGCCACGTCTGATGCGGTACGCGCATGTCATGGCCCTTGCCATCGCACTGATCGCGTGGGCGCTGCCGGCGGCGGCGCAATACGGCACGCCGGAGGAATGGCGCCGCACGACGCCGACGATCCAGGATCGCGACCCGGGCATCGCGCCGCCGGCCGAGGCCGAGATGGACCCGGCCTACCGGCGCCAGCCGGTGTTCTATCGCACCGAGGAAAAGCCCGGCACGATCATCATCGATACGTCGGACCGCTTCCTCTATCTGATCCAGCCGAACAACGTGGCGCTGCGCTACGGCATCGGCGTCGGGCGCGACGGCTTCCAGTGGCAGGGCCTGCTGCGCGTGACGCGCAAGAGCGAATGGCCGGACTGGACCCCGCCGCCCGAGATGATCCAGCGCCAGCCCTATCTGCCGCGCTTCATGGCCGGCGGCCCCGGCAATCCGATGGGCGCGCGTGCGCTCTATCTCGGCAACACGGTCTATCGCATCCACGGCACCAATGCGCCGGAAACGATCGGCCACGCGGTCTCGTCCGGCTGCTTCCGGCTGGTCAACGACGAGATCGAGGATCTTTACGCGCGCGTGCCGGTCGGCACGAAGGTGATCGTGCAGCAATAGCGCCGCGGCGCGCGCCGAGTCATACTTCGCGCATGAGCCAGATGCGCTCCCTCGCCTGCGCGCGCTGCGGCGCCGCGTTCGAATGCGGCAGCACGGCGGGCGCGTGCTGGTGCGCGGCGGAGGATTTCCGGCTGCCGATGCCGCCCGCGGGTTCGACCGACGATTGCCTGTGTCCGGATTGCCTGCGCAAGGCGGCGCGAAAAGACCCGCATACCTTGCCTACAACCTAATGGCGATATATAGTTGCACCTCCGCTTCCGGCCGGGGGAGCCATGAGCATCTTCACCATGCCATCGGCGGCGAACATTCTTGCGACCGGGCTTCTGGTCTGGTTCGCGCTGCTCATGGCCTTGATCGCCATCCGCATGCTGCGCGGCGACATCGGGACCGCCGGCCTGCTGTCGCACAAACCTAGCGACGGCGCGATGGCGCCGGAGCGCGTGCTGCACATCGCGGCGTTTCCGATCGTGCTGCTCTACTACATTCAATCTGCGCTCGGGGTCGACGTTTCCGCCGTCGCGGAAGGCACGCGCCCGTCGCTGCCGGACATTCCGGGAAATCTTCTCGCGCTGCTGACCGGTACCAACTCGTTCTATCTGGCAGGCAAGCTCGCCCGCCGCTGACAACTGGGGGAAGAACTCATGCTCACCGCCCAAAACATCGCCTTCTGGGGCTTCGTTGTCGTGGCGATCATCCTGCTCGGCTTCGCCGCCATGGTCTTGTGGAAAATCTACAACAACCAGATTTCGCTGCTCGGTCTGCTCGCCGAGCCGACGGAGTCGGACAAGGCCGGCGAGCCGAAGGCCAGCCTGGCGCGCTTCCAGTTCCTGATCTTCACGTTCGTCGTCGCAGGGCTGTTCCTGCTGCTGTCGATCGAAGCCGGGACCTTCGTGGAAATTCCGAACAATGTGCTCGCGCTGATCGGGTTGAGCAGCGGAAGCTACCTGATCTCGAAGGGAGTGAGCACGTCGAAGAACCCGCCCGCGGCCCCACCCGTTACGCCGCCGCCCGTGACTCCCACGTGATCGGAGGGGAGCCGGACGATGCGCAGCGCATTCATCGCCGCCTTGACGGCACTCGCCATCGCCGCGCCGGCCTACGCCGACGTGTGCGATGACGATCCCGACTTCAAGCTCGGCCCCGCCAACAACTTCAACACCTGCCGGAAACTGTGGGAGCCGATCGGTACGCCGAAATATGCCAGCGACGACATCGACTTCACGCCGGTGTGCCACGATGCCTATGTGCTCTCGCACAACAACGTCAACAAGACGCCGGACTGGGTGCTCGAACGGCTCAACAAGGCGCAGTTCGCCGGCGGAAAGGATCGGCCGAAGACCAAGTTCCAGCCCGAGGAGTTCGTCTGCAAGGCGGCGCGAGGGCTCGACAAACAATACGCCAACAGCGGCATGGATCGCGGCCATCAAGCGCCCTCGGCCGATTTCTCGAGTAACCTGGCGCTGATGAAGGACAGCTTCACACTATCCAACGCCGTGCCGCAGCAGGGGGTTGGCTTCAACCGGCACATCTGGAAGGAGTTCGAAGATCTGGTGCGCAAGCTCGCGGAGGATCGCGGGGAAATTTTCGTCATCACCGGGCCGATCAACCGCACCGACGACGAGGACGAGATCACCATCAAGGCCGATGCCAATCCGTGCCGCAACGAGATCAAGCTGGAAGGCCCGCCGAACCGGACGGCAATCTGCGGCAAGGGCAAGAAGTGTCCCGACGAGGGCGAGGAGAAAGGCGTGGCGATCCCGCTTGGGCTTTTCAAGATCATCTACGACGCCAAGAACAAGCGCGCCAACGCCTACATCCTGCCCAACATCGACCATCGCAAGCTCGACAAGTCGAAGGACCCGCTGGAGTATCTGAAGCGTTATCGCGTCGCGGTGCGCACGGTGGAGCAATTCACCGGGCTGCAGTTCCTGCGCGATATCCCGAAGCGCGAGCGCAAGGCGCAGGTCGAGGAGTGCGTCGCGACGATGATGCACTGAGCGGTTCGGACGGCCTGCTCTACGCCGCCGCGATCCGGCGGCGGAAGCGCGCGATCAAATCGGCGGCTTCGCAAGCCGGACGCGGCGGGCTTACCAGGTAGCCCTGCATCTCGGTGCAGCCGGCGCGGCGCACCATATCGAGCTGATCGGCGGTCTCGATCCCCTCGGCGGTCGTCTCGATGCCGAGGCTGTGGCCGAGGCTCGCGATCGCCTTGATGATCACCGCACTGTCGCGGTTGCGGTCGATGTCCTTGATGAAGGAGCGGTCGATCTTGATCTTGTCGAACGGGAACGAGCGCAGGTAGCTGAGCGACGAATAGCCGGTGCCGAAATCGTCCATCGCGATGCGCACGCCGAGCGCGCGCAACTGGTGCAGCATGGTGACGATCGCCTCGTCGTCCTGCAGCAGCACCGCTTCGGTGATCTCGAGCTCGAGCCGCTGCGGCGCCAGCCGCGCGGCGGCAAGCGCCTGCGTCACCATCGCGACCAGCCCGCGGTTGCGGAACTGCACCGGCGAGAGGTTGACGGCGACCTTGATCGGATCGGGCCAGCGCGCCGCGTCCTTGCAGGCTTCGCGCAGCACCCACTCGCCGAGAGGAACGATGAGCCCCATTTCCTCGGCCAGCGGGATGAATTCCGCCGGCGGCACCGCGCCGCGCTCGGCATGGGTCCAGCGCAGCAGCGCCTCCATGGCGATCAGGTCGTTGCTGGCGAGATTGATCTGCGGCTGGTAGGCGAGCGTGAACTCGCCGGCGGTGAGCGCGCGGCGCAGATCGACCTCGAGCGCGCGGCGCGCCTGGATGCGCGCGTCCATGTCCGGCTCGAAGAAGCGGAACGTGCCGCGCCCTTCCGCCTTGGCGCGATAGAGCGCGAGGTCGGCGCACTTCATCAGGTGGTCGGCCGCGGCGCCGTCGTTCGGCGCGAGCGCGATGCCGATGCTGACCGCGGTATTGATCTCCTGCCCGTCGATCTCGATCGGCTCGGAGATGACCTCCGTGAGCCGGCGCGCGAGCGCGCCCGCCCCCTGCGGCGTCGCATGGGCTTGCAGGATCGCGAACTCGTCGCCGCCGAGGCGCGCGATGGTGTCGTCCTCGCGCACCGCGCCGCGGATGCGCTCCGCGATCGCGCCGAGCAGCCGGTCGCCGATCGGATGGCCGAGCGTGTCGTTGACGCCTTTGAAATTGTCGAGATCGAGGCAGAGCACCGCGAGCGTCTCGCCCAGGCCTTCGACCCGCGACAGGCCTTCCGCCATGCGCTCGCGGAACAGCACGCGGTTGGGCAGATCGGTCAGCGAGTCGTGGCGCGCCATGTGAGCGATGCTCTGCTCGGCGCGGTAGCGTTCGGTGATGTCCTCGTAGATCGCGACCCACCCGCCCTTCGCCATCGGCTCGTGCGTGATCTTGATCATGCGCCCGTCGGCGAGATGCCGGTGCACGACCACGTCGCCGGCCTTGAGCATCTGGGCGTAGGTGTCATAGAGCTCGTAGGCGGTCACATTGCGATGGGCGTAGTTTCCGAGCGCGTGGCTCTTCGCGATGACGTCGCGCACCGCTATGCCGGGCTGCACGAAGCCCGGCGGCAGGTTGAACATGTCGGAATAGCGCTTGTTGCTCACGATCAGGCGCATGTCGGCGTCGAACATGCACAGGCCGTGCGCCATGTTGTTGAGCGCGATGTCGAAGCGGCGATGCTGCTCCTTCAGCGCCTCGGCGGCGCGCTCGCGCTCGGTGATGTCCTCGAAGGTGCAGACCCAGCCGCCGTTCTCCATGGGCTGATTGCGCACCGCGATCAGCCGGCCGTCGGCGAAGCGGCGCACCACGGGCTCGTCGCCGTTTTCGGCGACATGCCGCTTGAAGTCCTCGAAGAACTCTTCGGCGCTCTGCCCGGCACGGACGTGAACGCCCTCGGCCAGGCTGTAGCGCACCAGATCGATCACCGGCGTTCCCGGCTTCACCGCCTCGGGATCGAGGCCGTAGAGCTGGAGATAGCGCGTGTTGTGCACGACCACGCGCCAATCCTTGTCGAACACGCAGATGCCGTGCGCCATGCTTTCGAGCGCGGCGTCGAACAGGACGTTCTGCTCGCGCAGCGCCTTTTCGTATTTCAGGCGCTCGGTCACGTCCTCGTGCGCCGAAACCCAGCCTCCGTCCGGCGTCGGCCGCGAAGTCGCCTCGATCACGCTGCCGCCCTTCAGATGCAACAGCATCACCGAGACCGGCTTGCCGGCGACCGCGTTCTTGCGCTTCTCGTAGAACGCATCGGCCGACATGCCCGGCTCGTTGCCCTGCGCGATCCAGTGCGCGACCAGCTCGCGATGCGTGACGCCCGGCTTGATGACCGCCGGATCGAGCCCGTAGATCTCGAGATAGCGCGCGTTGCACACGATCAACCGCTCGTCCGGGCCGAACATGCACAGCCCGTGCGACATGTGGCTCATCGCCTGATCGAAGCGCTCGTACTGGACGCGCAGCTCGTGCTGCATGCGATGGCGCTCGGTCACGTCCTCGCACAGCGTGACCCAGCCGCCGTCCTGCATCGGATGATAGTGCAGGATGTACTCGGTGCCGTTGCTCAGCGTGATGTGCTGCTGGAACGGCTTGCGCGGCGCCATCTTGTCGAGGCGGTATTGCCACACGCGCTCGGACGAGGCGTTGCGGAAATAGCCGCGTCGCGCCACGTGCTCGATCACGTCGCGCATCGAGACCCCGACCTTGATGACGTCGGTCGACAGGTCGTACATCTTGAGGAAGAGATCGTTGAACAGCACGATGCGGTGGTCGGCGTCGACCGCGCACAGGCCGTGCGACATGTGGTTGACCGCCTGGTCGTAGCGCTCGAACTGGACCCGCAGGTCGTATTCCTTGCGCTGCCGCTCCGAGACGTCTTCGACCAGAACCACCCAGCCGCCGGCGGCAATCGGGCGGAAGCTGAGCGAAAAGGTGCGTCCCCTCGACATCTGACGGACGAGGCGGAACGGTTCGCCGCGCGACATCATCTCGAGGCGCTTGCGGTAGTAGTCCTCGACCTGCGTCTGAAAGAGATTGCCGCGCGCGGCCGAGTGATGCAGCAGCTCGAGGAACGGCATGCCGACGCGCACCGTTTCCGGCGCCAGGCTGTACATCTCGACATAGCGCGCGTTGAA
>DATEKY010000526.1:0-6564 GCA_035277225.1 Xanthobacteraceae bacterium | reverse complement strand
ACCGCGTTTTCTCCGGTCGCGGTGACGCCGGATGAGCTCGGCCATGCGTGGGACGGCGCGAAGCTCTCCGGCCCGCTGCTCTCCTGGCTCAACGGCGCGCCGTTCGGCCGGCCCGATGCCGGCGCCGACATGACCTTCGATTTCCCGACTCTGGTCGCGCATGCGGCGAAGACGCGCCCGCTCGGCGCCGGCGTGATCGTCGGCTCGGGCACGGTGTCGAACCGCGATGCCGACGGCGGGCCGGGCAAGCCGATGGCCGACGGCGGCGTCGGCTATTCGTGCATTGCCGAGATCCGCTCGGTCGAGACCATCCTGCATGGCGCGCCGAAGACGCCGTTCCTGCGTTACGGCGACCGCGTCCGCATCGAGATGAACGACGCGCAGGGCCGCTCGATCTTCGGCGCGATCGAGCAGGAGGTGGTACGGTACACGAATTGACTCCGTCCTCATGCTGAGGAGCCCGCCGAAGCTTTAGCGAAGGCGGGCGTCTCGAAGCATGGCCCACGGAGCCTGCGGCCATCCTTCGAGACGGCGCTTCGCGCCTCCTCAGGATGAGGACTGGAGACGACTATGCCTGAATCCCCCAAACTCATTGTGCCGGCGTTCGGTCCGATCTACGCGATCTTCGCGCCGTTCACCGAGCTGCTGATCCGCCTCATCGCCGGCGGCGCGCTCGCCTGGCACGGCTATCAGATCCTGTTCGGCAACATCGAAGGCGCGGCGCGCTTCTTCGAGAGCGTCGGATTCGACAACGGCCTGCTCTGGGCCTGGGTGGTCGGCATCCTGGAATTCGTCTGCGGTCTTTGTCTCGCGCTCGGCCTCATCACGCGGCTCGCGGCGGGACCGATCATCGTTTTTATGATCGTCGCAATCATCACCTACCACTGGGAAAACGGCTTCAACTGGGAAGCGCGCGGCATCGAGTATCCTTTGTTCTGGGCGGTTGTTGTGTTTCACTTCCTGATCCGCGGCGGCGGCCGCTGGTCGCTCGACGCCCTGATCGGACGCGAGATCTGATCGAATTTCATCGGGAGGGAGGCATGGCGACCCGTCGCAGATTTCTCGTTGCGGGGAGCGCTGCGCTCGCCGCCGGCATCGTGCCCGCCCGCGCGCAGGATTATCCGAATCGCCCGATCCGCATCATCGTGCCGCTCGCGGCCGGCGGCATGGCCGACATCCTGGCGCGCACCATCGCGGCCAGGCTGAGCGAAAGTGGACACACCGCCGTGGTGGAGAACCGCACCGTCGGCGCGGGCGTGATCGGCGCCGACGCGGTCGCGAAGTCGCCGCCCGACGGTTACACGCTGCTGATGGGCCTGCACGCCACGCAGGCGATCATGGTGCACCTGCAGAAGCTGCCCTACGACCCGGCGAAGGATTTCGCCCCGGTGATCCACGCTGCGACCGTGCCGAACGTGCTGCTGGTGCACGAGGGCGTGCCGGCGACCTCGCTGCGCGACCTGATCGCCCACGCCAAGGCCAATCCCGGCAAGCTGACGTTCGCCTCGCAAGGCAACGGCTCGACCGGCCACATGATCGGCGAGCAGTTCAAGACTATGGCCGGGATCGAGATCACCCATGTGCCGTATCGCGGCGCGGCACCCGCAAGCCAGGACCTGCTCGCCGGCCATGCCAGCATGCTGTTCGACATCGTGCCGCTCGCGGTGTCGAACCTGCAGAGCGGCAAGGTGCGCGCGCTCGCGGTCTGCGCGTCCGAGCGCGTGAAGGCGCTGCCCAACGTGCCGACCATTGCGGAGGCGGGGTTGCCCGGCATGGAGGCGGGCGCATGGTTCGGCCTGTTCGCGCCCGCCGGCACGCCGCCCGCCGCGATCGCCTGGCTCAATCGCGAAGTGAAAAAGGCATTCGACGCGCCACAAGTGGGCGAACGCTTCTCCAGCCAGGGCGCGCTGCTGCCGCTCGGCCCACCGGAGAGCTTCGGCGCCCACGTTGCGGCCGAGACCGAACGGTGGGGCGCACTGATCCGCCGCGCCGGCATCCGGATGGAGTGAGCGCGCGCCCCGACCCACGCGTGATCGCGCGATGGTGATCCGCTGACGCGCGGCTTGTGATAGCCTCTCCGTCAGCCGCCTGACCAACAATGAGCGGCCAGATTGGGGGGATGTGTCATGGCCAGCAGGTCGCGACTTTACGTGCCGGCGCTTGGCGGGATTTACGACAAGCTTGAACCGTTCGCGTTGCCGCTGCTTCGCATCGGGCTCGGATTGATCCTGATCCCGCACGGCGCGCAGAAATTGTTCGGCTGGTTCGGCGGCGCCGGCTTCACGCGGTTCATCCAGATCTTCGAAAGCATCGGCTACAAGCCGGGAGCGCTCTGGGTCACGCTGGTGGCGCTCACCGAGTTCGTCGGTGGGATTCTGCTGGTGCTCGGACTGTTCACCCGCGCTGCCGCGCTCGCCGTCGTCATCTTCATGATCGTCGCGGTGCATTTTACTTCGGCGAAGGGCTTTTTCTGGACGCAGCAGGGGCTCGAATACTCGCTGCTGATCCTGTTCGTCGCGCTGGTGTTCGCGATCCGCGGCGGCGGCGACTACTCGGTCGACCAGAAACTCGGCCGCGAGTTCTGACGGCTGTCTGGTCCGCGCAGGTCTTTCACGGCCGCGTGAGCCTTCCCATATCAGCGGCGCCCGCAGGAGGGGCGCCGCGATGTCTCACGTGCTTCGCCGTACAGTTCTGGCTTTCGCCGTTCTCGCCGCGACGATCGCGGCGCCATTCGCCGCGCATGCGGCCGACGATCCGGACCTGATTTTCCGCAAGTCGACCGTGTTCCGCTGGGTATCGCCGAACGACAAGCTCGCGACCTATGCGATCGACGATCCGGTGGTCGAGGGCGTGGCGTGTCACTTCACGGTGCCGGAGAAGGGCGGCTTCAAGGGCTGGGTCGGCATAGCCGAGGAGGTGTCGGACATCTCGCTTGCCTGCCGCCAGGTCGGCCCGATCAAGATCACGGCGAAGTTCGAGCAGGGCGACGACGTGTTCCGCCGCCGCCGCTCGCTGCTGTTCAAGAAGATGCAGATCGTGCGCGGCTGCGACGTCAAGCGCAACGTGCTGGTCTACATGGTCTACTCGGACCGCATCATCGAGGGCTCGCCGAAGAACTCGACCTCGACCGTGCCGATCATGCCGTGGGGGACGGGCGGCGATGTCGTGAAGTGCGCGGATTTCGTGGAGAAGTAAGGAGCGGATGCGCCGTTCTTCCGCTCGTCCCCGCGACCCGCCTTCGCACACGGCTTCGGCGGGTCCACTGCTGAGTCCGCCGAAGCGTTAGCGAGGTGGAAAGCGGGGACCCAGGGGTCAAGGACTGGACGCCCGCTTTCGCGGGCATGAGCGGAGCTGGCGTTTACCGCGTGCACTCGATCGCGACGAAGCTCTCGCAATTGCCGACGCAGGCGTTGCGGCGGCTGCTCGACGCCGCGCCGGTGATTTCGTCGCGGTCGATGCGGCGGAACGAGCGGGCCTGGGCGAAGGATTGCGACTGGCAGTAGGTGGTCGCGACCACGGCGCCGCAGCGCTCGCCGTTGGCAAGGCAGCGGTCGATGCCGTAGCCGTCCGGATTGTTCGGGATGATGAAGGTGCGGTTTTCCGCGCCGGCGGCGCCCGCGAGCAGCAGGCTCGCGACCACGACCCCAAGCGGGGCAAGCGTGCGCATCGGTAGTCCCCTGACCGTCGAAATTCCCCAACCGGCAGCTTACGCGCGCAGGCGTTTACAGCGCGTTAACCGTAAAACTGCAGCGATTGTCGGGAGTTAGTGGAAGGAAGACAGGGCGGTGGCGCTGTTGTGGCCGCGCACCCGGATCGGGTCGCGCAGGCCGAAGCCGGGCACGCCGAGCAGCTCGTCGAGGTCCGGCAGCAGCACGTAGACCCGCATGCCCTCTGGCGCGCCCTGCGGCGCCGCGACCGGGCGAAGCTCGACCTGTCCGAATGGGGTGCGAAGCTGCGGATTGTCCATCGTTACCGTCCCCGAGAGGCGGGCAAGAAAGCACGCCGTTCTCGTTAGTCGCTTAACACCGCTAAAGGTTCACGGGTTTCGGGTCAGCGTTAAGATTCTTCAGTTAACCGGGCTGAAATTCGCCGCCTTCTGGACGATCCCGGGCGATGTGGCGGCGAGATTGTGGCGAGCTCCCCCGCGCAACCCTTGACGGAAAGCCGAACCCCTCGCATAACGGCCGCCATGAACGGCCTTCACGCAATCTGCGGCATTTGCCGGGAGATTATTCGCTAGCTAACGCTGGCTGCGGCCGTCTTTTCTCAAAATCCGAGACCGACGCCCGGCCAAGCCCGAGGTGTCACGTGGACCTGAAGCTCTACGATACGTTGTCGCGCGAGAAGCGGGTGTTTGCGCCGATCGATCCGTCGCGCGTGGGCATGTATGTGTGCGGACCGACGGTCTACGACTTCGCCCATATCGGCAATGCGCGCCCCGTCATCGTGTTCGACGTGCTGTTCCGCCTGCTGCGCCATCTCTATGGCGAGGCGCATGTCAAATACGTCCGCAACATCACCGACGTCGACGACAAGATCAACGCGCGGGCGGCCGAGCGCGGCGTCGACATCCGTGCGCTGACCGAAGGCACTTACGCGAATTTCCGCGACGACGTGGCAGCGCTCGGCTGCTTGCCGCCGACCGTCGAGCCGCGCGCGACCGAGCATATCGCCGAGATGAAGACGCTGATCGAGCGGCTGGTTGCCTCCGGCAATGCCTACGTCGCCGAGGACCACGTGCTGTTCAGCGTGCCGTCGATGCCGGACTACGGCCGGCTGTCGAAGCGCTCGCTCGACGAGCTCGTGGCGGGCGCGCGCGTCGACGTCGCACCCTACAAGCGCGGCGACATGGACTTCGTGCTGTGGAAGCCCTCGAAAGAGGGCGAGCCGGGCTGGCCGTCGCCCGCCGGCATCGCGGCGCCGGGGCGCCCGGGCTGGCACATCGAGTGCTCGGCGATGAGCTGGAAGCACCTCGGCGAGACCTTCGACATCCATGGCGGCGGCATCGATCTCGTGTTTCCGCATCACGAGAACGAGATCGCGCAGTCGCGCTGCGCCTTCCACACCGGAGTGATGGCGAATTATTGGATGCACAACGGCTTCCTGCAGGTCGAAGGCGACAAGATGTCGAAGTCGCTAGGCAACTTCTTCACCATCCGCGAGGTGCTCGCCGACTGGCAGGGCGACGTGATCCGTCTGGCAATGTTGTCAACGCATTACCGCCAGCCGATCAACTGGACCGTGAAGGGGCTGGAGGACGCCGAGAAGGCGCTCGCGAGCTTCTTCGACGCCGCCTCGGCGGATGCCGACGCGCGCCCGGCGCAGGGCGTGCTGGAAGCGCTCGCCGACGATCTCAACACCCCGCAGGCGATCGCCGAGATGCATGCCCTGCGCAACGCGGCCGGCCGCAAGGCGCTGGCCGGGACGCTGGCGTTCTTCGGCTTCCGCCCCGGTGCTTTCTCGGAATGGCGCGAAGCGCGCGCGCCGGCGCCCGCACTGGAGCCGGCGGAGATCGACCGCCGCATCGCGGCGCGGCTCGACGCGCGCAAGGCCAGGAACTTCGCGGAAGCGGATCGTATTCGTGACGAACTCGCCGCGCTCGGCGTGGTGCTGAAGGACTCGAAGGACGGCACGACCTGGGAGCCAGCGAGATGATGGCCCGCGCGCCAACCTTCGCGCTGCGGCCGTTCCTGATCGAGGACACGCCGCTGCTCGCGGAGATCTTCCGCGCCAGCATCGAGGAACTGACCGCCGACGATTACAGCGAGAGCCAGCAGGAGGCCTGGGCCTCCGCGGCCGAGGACGAGGAGGAGCTGGCGCGCCGGCTCTCCGGCCAGCTCACCTTGGTCGTCACCCTGAACGGCTCGCCGGTCGGCTTCGCCTCGCTCGCCAACAACGAGACGATCGATCTGATCTACGTGCATCCGGCCGCGGCCGGGCAGGGGGCCGGCACCATGCTGGTCGACGCCCTTGAAAAGCTCGCTCTCGCGCGCGGGGCGAAGCGCCTCACCGCCGACGTGAGCGACAGCGCGCAGGACTTCTTCGCCAAGCGCGGCTTCGAGCCGAAGCAGCGCAACACCGTGCAGCGCGCCGGCGAGTGGCTCGCCAACACCACGATGGAAAAGAAGCTGGGGGCCGCATGAGCAAGGAGCGCCTCTATTTGTTCGACACGACGCTGCGCGACGGCGCGCAGATGAACGGCGTCGACTTCACGCTGCACGACAAGCTCGCCATCGCGAAGCTGCTCGACGAGCTCGGCGTCGACTACATCGAGGGCGGCTATCCGGGCGCCAACCCGACCGACACCGAGCTGTTCGGCGCGGAGCGCAAGCTCGGCGCGACCTTCACGGCATTCGGCATGACGCGCCGGCCGGGCCGCTCGACCTCGAACGATCCGGGCCTTGCGACTCTGCTCGACGCCAAGGCCGATGCGATCTGCTTCGTTGCCAAGTCGTGGGACTATCACGTGCGCGTCGCGCTGGAGACGACGCTGGAGGAAAATCTCGCATCGCTGCGCGACAGCGTCGCCGCGGCGAAGGCCAAGGGCCGCGAGGTGCTGGTCGA
>DATEKY010000525.1:0-7240 GCA_035277225.1 Xanthobacteraceae bacterium | reverse complement strand
CGACAAGAGCTACGTCTACCAGCTGTTCGGCAACCGGGTGTACATCGGTGAGGCGGTGCACAAGGGCACCTCCTATCCGGGCGAGCACGAGGCGATCATTGGCAAGGCCCTGTGGGAAAAGGTCGAGACTCTCTTACGGGAGCGGGCGCGGAAGAGGTCGGCAAACACACGGGCGCAGTCACCGGCATTGCTGAAGGGCCTGATCTTCGGTCCGACCGGTTGCGCCATGACGCCGACGCACACCCGCAAGGGAGGACGGCTCTACCGCTATTACGTCGCGACTGATGCCCTGAAGCACGACGCCGCCAACTGCGCGGTGCGCCGCGTGCCGGCGGCCGAGATTGAGGTCGCTGTGGTCAACCAGGTCCGCAGCTTGCTGCGATCTCCCGAGATGATCGTGCGCACATGGCGAGCGGGCAGGAAGCTGATCGCCGGACTCACCGAACCCGAGGTGCGCGCGGCACTGCAACGCCTCGACCCGGTCTGGGAGGAACTGTTCCCCGCCGAGCAGGCGAGGGTGATCCAGCTACTCGTCGAGCGCGTCGATGTCGGGCCCGAGGGCGTCGAAATCCGCCTGCGGACCGAGGGCTTGTCCAACGTCGCCACGGAACTTGACGCGGTCCGGCCCGACCGAAGGGTAGCCTGATGGCAAAGCCCAAGCTCAAAAACGACGGCAAGACGATCACCGTTCGAGTGCCGATCGCGATACGGAAGCGGGGAGGCCGGAAGGTCGTCCTCGCGCCAGATGGCATGCAGCACGATCCGCGCACGCTACGCTGCCAGCAGATTGACAACGCGATGGTGAAGGCGCTGGCGAGAGCGTTTCGGTGGCGGGAGTTGTTGGAGGCTGGCAAGTACGCCACGACTAAAGAGATCGCCGGGGCTGAGGCGATCAATGAGTCATACGTCGCACGCGTTCTGCGGTTGACGCTTTTGGCGCCAGACCTCATCGAAACGATTGTGCAAGGACGGCAATCGACGCAGATAACGCTTGCAACCCTGATGCGGACGTTTCCGATCGCGTGGGCCGAACAGCGGGCGGATATCATGAGCAAGAATTGACGTACTGCCTGCCGAATGAGGTGACGCTACCCGGTTGCTGTCCGCTTTGCGATGCGAAGCGGAGATCACCCGTTGGGTCCGGGGCGTCGCCCAATGACCCAAAGCGGTCGTCGCAACGACAGCCACCCGATCTTATCGCCCGAGTGTCTGCGCCATGATCTCCTCGCATCGCTTGCCGGCTTCAGGGTCCGCCACGCTCGTATCGCCGGAGGCGGCCGCCTTGAAGCGGTTGGACGGCGTGCCGGCCATCCCCCATCGGCAGGAACCCATCGGGAAGGTGCGCCAGTAGTCCGGGTCCTGTGCTTGATAGGTGGCTTCATCTATCTGATGCACTTCGGCCGTGTATTCCATCACGAATCCGTTGGGCTCGACGAAATAGCCAAAGACGTTATCGCCGGGTCCATGGCGGCCGATGCCCCATTCCACATTGAAGCCGTGCTGCCTCATGCGGCCGGCACCGCGCATCAGGCCATCGATGCCTGCCATTTCGAAGGCACAATGGTTGAGCGTGGGACCGCTGCCGCGCGCCATCGCGATCGAATGGTGATCGGCGCTGCAGCGCACGAAATCCATGAGGTCCGTCTTGTCAGACAGCCTGAAACCGAGCGTGTCGATGAAGAAGGAGGTCTGCTGGTCGATGTTGGCGCTGTTGAGCACGACGTGTGAGAGTTTGTCTGGCATCGAGGAATCGGAGTGGACGTCACGGTGGCATGCCACGTCAGCCGAGATATTGAGCGCGTGGCCTTCAGGCGTCCTGAACTGGAAGCCGTAGCCTCCACCAGCGCTCGTGGGCAGGTCGGTTGGCGCGGAGAGGGCGACGCCCTGCGCCTTGGCCCGGGCGGCTAGCGCGTCCACTGCCACCCGGTTCATCGCGGCGAAATGCACGCCCAGAAGACTCGCGGTCGGGCGCTCGCGCAGCGTCAACGCATGGTGCTCAGCGCCGTTGCCGCGCAGATGGACGGTGTCGCCATTGGTAAGTACGGGCTTCAGTCCCCAGACCCGGCTATAGAACGCAGCAGACTGGAGGAGATCGGTGACGCCGAGCTCGACGCTGCGCAGTCCGGTGACACGAGTGGTAATCACTGCGTTCCTCGTTGCCCGTATCTCTTGAGGACAGGATCTTAATCGAGCCGGATTTTCGAAGTGCGAATAACGCCGTCCCATTTGGTCCGGTCCTTGCGAAGAAATTCGGCAAAGGCATCGGGATCGCTTCCGATTGGGCGTATGCCGAGGCTGACAAGCCGCTGCTGCACATCCGGTTCGCGCAGTGCGGCGGCGACTTGTGCACTCAATTTCTCGACAATTGAGCGCGGCGTCTTCGCTGGCGCCATGAGACCGAACCAAGAGGAGATATCAAAGTCCGACAATCCGGCTTCGGCAGTCGTGGGCACATCAGGCAACTGCGGCAGGCGCGTGGAACCTGCTACTGCTAGCGCTCGCAGCGTTCCCGCCTTGATGTGCGACATGACAAAGGCCGGGTTCGCGAACATGCCCGTTACCTGTCCCGACAATATTGCGGTCACGGCCTCGCCGCCGCTCTTGTAAGGCACGTGTTGGATCGAGACGCCAGCGCTGCGCTGAAACAATTCGATCGAGAGGTGCAGCGAGGTGCCGACGCCGGGCGATGAAAAGTACACTTTCTCGGGCTCGCGTTTGGCTGCGCTGATGAACTCGCCGAGAGTTTTCGCAGGATTGTTTTGATTGACGACCAAAAGCACCGCCATGTCCGCCATGAGGGAAATCGGTATGAAAGAATCGGAGTCGAAAGGCACGCGCGCGTACAGGCTCGGATTCATGGTCAGCACACTGCCTGGCGTGAACATCAGGTGGTAGCCATCCGGCTCCGCACGCGCGACGACGCCGGCGCCGATGTTGCCGCCGGCTCCGGGCCGATTGTCCACGACAAAGGCTTGGCCATTGTATTTGGCGAGCTTTTCAGCGACGGAACGTCCAAGAACATCGAACACTCCACCGCCCGCGAAGCCGACCACCATCGTAACCGGCTTGGTCGGCCAACCTTGCTCAGCCGCATGGGCCCATGTGCCGCCGCTGCCGAGCGTCGCGATCACCAGTCCAAGCGCACTTAAGATCGTTGGTCGGAGTGAACTGCGGGAAGGACCGGATTGGGTGCGTATATGAAAGTTCAAGGTCACCTCCCACTCTTGATGAGATGCGACTGTGGCAACGCTCGCCCGCCTATGGAAGAATGAATTTTCTAATACGGGTATCGAAACGATACCGATATAGGAAGTGGTTATGCCTCGGCGCCACAAAGACCCCGACAACCACTTGGGCCAACGGCTGAAGCTGCGCGAACTGCAAATTTTGCTCAGCGTGGCGCAATTCGGCAGCATGGCTAAGGCGGCGGCTCACCTATCGACCACCCAACCCGCCGTTTCCCAGGCGATCGCCGATCTTGAGGAAACTGTTGGGGTCCGCCTCTTCGATCGCACCACGCAAGGGGTCACGCCGACAGTCTACGGGGACATCTTGATCAAATGCGGAGCGGAGTCCTTCGATGCGCTCAAGCAGGCGTTACGCGAAATCGAATTCCTGGCGACCGCGGGAGCGGGCGATGTCTGGGTTGGGTGCAATGAAACCGCATCGCTCGGTTTGGTGCCGGCGGTAATCCAGCGGCTTGCGAAATCTCATCCAAAGATCGTTGTTCATGCCACATACGAAGCCCCCGCCGAGGACGGATTTGACCGTCTTCGCGAACGCGGACTGGACTTGATCGTCGCTGGATCAGTGCTGTCGCCACGCAACGAAGACTTGAATGTGGAACTCCTTGTTGAAGAATCGTTTTGCATCGTCACCGCGGCGCATAGCCCCTGGGCGCGCCGCCGCAAGGTTGCGTTGGCCGACTTGATGAATGAGTCGTGGATTTTTGGCGAACCCAGCAACCTCGTGCAAAAGAAGATTTCCGAAACGTTTCGCGCCAAAGCCGGAGCACTTCCTCGGATCAGCGTGTTCACCGTATTGATGAATGTGCGCTTGGCTCTGCTTGCGTCGGGGAATTACGTATCGTGCATCCCCAGGTCGGTGTATCGATATGGCGTCCAGGGTCTTCCGCTCAAAGCATTGCCAATAGACATGGGGCTGAAACTGCCCATCCAAGTTTTCACACTCAAGAACCGCACACTCAGTCCGGCGGCGAAGCTTTTTATCGAAAGCGCCCGCGAGGCGGCGAGGGCGATGGCGAGCGAGAACGGGAAAACGTCTTGAGGCTCCGTATTTTTGAGCGCGCATTCGGCCGTTGGTCCAAGCAGACATCCGAGATGAATATCCAAGGACAGGAAGCTGATTGCCGCACGATATACGCCCTCGGCGCTGAATGCGAGCAATGCGCTGGATCAGCATGAGTTGTGCGGTCCGCCTGACAGCAGGTCTCGGCCGCGCTCGATCGCCCGGTCAATAACAATGGCAATGCTCAGCACGCTGACACACATGCGGCGCAGGTTTCTCGATCGACGGCGGGCAAAGCGGAACCAGAAGCGGAGCGTTCGGATGGTCGCGACTTGTCTCATGATGTTCTCTCCATCGAAGACAAGCTCAGAACACCCGTCTGATTCACAACGCCAGCGAAAAGAATAAAGGCGACCTAACCGCTTGATCTTACGAGAGGCACCGTTTTCGCGTCCTCTATGTACTGCGCCCGGTGCATTCCCAGAAGCTATTGGGCAAACATGTGTTTCTTAAACCGCTCTCGACCCGGTGGATAACTTCTGAATCGCGACGGGAAAACGACACCCAGCTTTATCAGATACTTGGGAACGTACCCGTGCTCACGAGCATAGAGCGCGCCGAAGCATCTACAACGTTCTTGCGTGCCTCAATACGTAGCCCATGGCACCATCGGGCGGGCGAGGAAGCGGCGATTCGCGATGTGGCTTGGTGTCCGGCAGCGCTTCAGGCGGTTTCATGCCGACCTGCTTCTAACGGATGATCAGGTCGTCGACGGCCTGACTAAGCAGCTGGGCGTGCGCCAATGCCTTCAACGCGCCTACTACGACCAATCCACTGACAAACCGCCTGGGTTCATCGTTGGATCATGGGGCAAGCAAACAGCCGTTCGACCGCCGCGCGATGTCGATATCTTTTTCGAATTGCCGGTCGCCGTTTACCACCGCATCAATGGCAACGTTGGAAACGTTCAATCCCAGCTGCTGCAGGAAGTGCGCGGGCATATGCTGGGGACGTATCCGCAGACCGCCATGCGGGGCGATGGGCAGGTTGTCACGGTCGCTTTCAATACCATCGCGGTCGAGGTTGTCCCGGCATTCCGCTACGACGATCAGGGCCGCTTCTACATGCCGGACACAAACGATGGTGGACGCTGGAAGCTCGTCGATCCGGCGGCGGAAATTTACGCGATCGAAGCGGCTGATCGAGCCTCAAGCGGCAACGCGCGTCCCATGGCGCAGATGTTGAAGACGTGGAAGCGCGAATGTAGCGTTCCGCTAAAGTCATACCAGATCGAGCTGCTCGTCGCGGAATTCATGACGAGCTACGCGCATCGTGAGCATGATTATTACTGGTACGACTGGTTTATGCGAGACTTCTTCATCTTCCTCTGCGGGAAGGCCTGGGCGAGCATCGTCACTCCGGGAACGCTCGAAGTGGTAAACCTTGGAGCGGACTGGCTTTCTCGTGCGCAGAGTGCGCGCGACCGCGCCCTGAGGGCGTGCGAATACGAATACAACGACTGGACCCTTTTGGCGGGTGAAGAATGGCAGAAGATATTCGGCCAGCGGATTCCGATCCACGTGTGATTGAACGCCGTCGCGCGGCGATCATCGCAGAGTGCCGGAGGCAGGAGGAATCCTGTCTGTACACATCGACGACGCTTTACATCTGGCTCCGCCGTGTCCGGCTTCAGCGGCAGGTATTCGTGGCCGCGCCCATACTCATTGGGGGGATCGCCGGCATCGCCATCCTGAAGGACTTGCTGCCCGACTGGGTCATGGCGGTGCTCGCGTTCGTGGCGAGCCTGTTTCCAGCGCTGGCCGACGGTCTCAAGATCGAGACGAGCGTGGATGAGATCACGAGGCTGGCGGCAGACTTCAAAGCTCTGCAGGACCGCTTCCGGCGTACCGCAAACATAACCGCGCTATCAGATCTCGATACTGCTGAGCAGACGATTGCCGAGCTAATGGACCGCATGGATGTTGCGCGAAGTAGCAGCATCACACCGCCAGAATGGGCCTTCGAGGAAGCGCGCCGCAAGATCGACTCCGGGCACTACAGTTTTGCGGTCGATGCACCGTCGAAGTTCCCGGAAAACTCCGCTTGAAACGTTCGGCGACGAAGATGGATCGCCGCTCGAAAAGATCCTGCGCAGGCCATTCCGGAATTGAGGAACCTGAACCAGTGAAATCGCACCCCGCTCGGAGTCCTTTTAGCCCCCGAGCTGCCGACTCGAGTTCGAGGCTAGGACTCCCTTTCCAAGCCAATCTTCCAACCCCGTAAGCGGCGGTGCGGCCAAAAGAGCCAAATATCAACGGCCTATGAGCTACGTACTAAATCGGCAAAGTCCTGAGGCTTGGAGAAAGAGGGGCGTAGAGAGCGAATTGTAGCCTGCGGCCCAGCCATCGCAGTCCTGAGGTTTGCGCGCGAAGCCCCGCCGTTATTGGGCTTCTCTGTGCGTCCGCAAGGCCGCAGAGAACGTTGGGCCAGGACGGACTGGCGGAGCGAGTGCTACGCTATTTCCAACGTTCTTGGCTCATCGGGTTGGGGCGTGCAAGTCCTTCAAGCCCACTTCAGCAACACCCCGGCAGGCAGGATTCATTCTTGGCTCCGCGGTCGGCGCAAAGGCCGCCGCAATAAGGGATCAGAGAAAGGTCCGGCGCATCAATCTCTGAAACGCTTGCTTTCCGCGGGGGTGCGGAAGCACAGAACGTTGGACGATGTCACCGGAACCCTACGTCCTGCCGGACGTATGGCCAAAGAGGTTGTGATTTGAAGTCGGAATGGTCTCCTCTCGGTCAGAGCGAAGCGACCGGTGCTTGGGCCGGGGTCTCGCGGGTCCATTGGAAGGTCGTGCCGTCGATCCAGATGCGATGCATGATCACCGCCAGGCGGCGCGCGAGCGCGACCTTGGCCCGCATGAAGCCCCGCCGGCGGGCAACCTGAACGGCCCAGTGTTTGAGCGAACTCCAGCGCTTCACCCGCGTGAGCA
>DATEKY010000524.1:0-5917 GCA_035277225.1 Xanthobacteraceae bacterium | reverse complement strand
CTCATCGAGTGTCTCGATGTGCATGGTGCGCACCGGACAGCCGTTTTTTGCCAAAGTCTCGGCGGTGGCGCGGCCCTGCACGGCGACGAGGTCGCCCATCGTGCGCCCGCCGAAATCCGCTTCGCCGGCGCGTTTCGCCAGCTCGGAATCGATACGCGGGCCCTGCCCCCTGGTGGCGGTCGTGATCACGGTGAACAGCTTGTCGCGCGGGCCGGCGATGAAGAGCTGCAATTGCGAGTGCTGATCGACCGGCCCGAGCGCGCCGAGCGGGGTCGTGCCCTTCCCGTCCTTGCCGAGGCTTTCGGCCCAGAGCTGCACGTACCAGCGCGAGAAGCGCTCGAGCCTGTCGGCGTAAGCCATCACCACGGCGATGTTTTTGCCTGCGCCCGCGGCCGCGATATTGAGCGCGGCCCCGAGCGCAGCCGGAACCTCGGCGGCGGGGCGCTTGGCCAGCACCGGCGCCAAGGCTTGTCCCGCGCCGGCGCGGATCGCGCCGATATCGAGCCCGAGGATCGCGGCCGGCAGCAGCCCCACGTTCGAGAGTCCCGAATAGCGCCCGCCGATGCCCGGGTCGTGTTCGAGAATTTCAACTGAGGGCCCGAGCAGGTCGCGCAAGCCGTTGCGCTTGCCGGCCTTTACCGCCTCGCTGATGCCGAAGAACAGTTCACCGATGCGCGGCTCCAGTCCGGCCGCCTTGACGGCGGACCGCGCCGCCGCGGTCTGCATCAGGGTTTCGCCGGTACCGCCGGATTTCGAGATCGCAATGAAGCGTGTAGTCGCGAGCGGCAGCCCGGCGAGCAGCCCGCCGTAGCTCGCCGGGTCGAGATTGTCCATGAAGTGCAGGCGCGGCCCATCGCGAAATGCCTCGATGCCGCGCACGCCGACGCCGGCGAGTTGCGCGAGCGTTTGCCCGCCGAGGCTCGATCCCCCGGTGCCGAGCACGACGACGTCGGTTGCGCCCTTGCGCAGCCGCGCGGCCGCCGTCCTGATTTCGTCGAGATCGGAGGTCTTCGCCGGCAGCCGCAGCAGCGGCAGCGAGGAGGTCTCGTGCGCCTTGCGCACGGCGTCGAGCGCGGCCTCGGCGCGCTTCAGCGCGTTGTCGAGCGCGGCCCTGCCGATGCCGTGTGCGCCGATCGTCTCGGCGCGGGCATTCTCGATTGTCTGCTTGAACGGCATACCGACAGATTACCGCGCCGCACGCAAAAAGTTCCGCGGCGCAATGAGTTAGTTGGTTTTATTCAACCCTTGTGCCCGGCCGACCACCACGGTGAGCGACTTGTTATCGAGCAGCCGCTTCGCCACGCGCTTCGCATCGGCGAGCGTCACCGCCTCGATCATCGCATTGCGCCGCTCCGGATAATCCATGCCGAGCTTGTCGAGCTGGATCTGCACCAGCTGGCCCGCGATCTTCGAGGAGGTGTCGTAGGAGAGCGCGTAGGAGCCCTTCAGATAGGCTTTCGCCTTGTCGAGCTCTTCCTGCGTCGGGCCTTCGGCCGCGATCCGCTTCATCTCGGTGTCGATGATGCTCAGCGTCTCGCCGGCGCGGTCGGACCGCGTCGCGGTCCCGCCGACGATCAGATTGGCGCTGTCCATCCAGTAGAGCGTGCTGCGAATCGAATAGGCAAGACCGCGCTTCTCGCGCACCTCGTTGTAGAGCCGCGAGGTGTGCGTGCCGGCGCCGTAGATGTGATTGACGATGTAGGCCGCCATGAAGTCCGGGTCGCCGCGCGGGACGCCCGGCCCGCCGAAATTGATCACCGTCTGCGGCACGTCGAGATTGATCACGATGCGCTCGCCGAGCCCCTGGATGGCCCGGTCGGGCACCGGCGCGAGCGTCGGCCTGGCCGGCAGATCGCCGAACACGCGGTCGATCAGCTTGCCGGCCGCCTCGGCGCTGAGGTCGCCGACGATGCCGACGGTGAGATGCTCGCGCGCGAACACGTTCTTCGCGTAGGTCTTGAGATCATCGGCGGTGATGCTGGAGACGGTCTCCGGTGTGCCCTTCGAGGGCTTGCCGTAGGGATGATCGGGAAATGCCGTCGCCCAGAAGCGCCGGTTGGCGATATCGTTCGGATTGGTGCTGGCGCGGCTCAATTCGGCGAGCAGCTGGCCACGGATGCGCTCGACCGCCTCGGTGTCGAAGCGCGGCGCGGTGAGCGCGAGACGCAGCAGGCTCACCGCCTCGTCGAGGTTCTCGGACAGCGAGCGCAGCGAGCCGCGGAACTGGTCGCGCGCCGCCGTGAAGCCGATCTCGATCGCCTTCTCCTCCATGCGCTCCTGGAATTTCTGCGCATCGAGATCGCCGGCGCCTTCGTCGAGCATCGAAGAGACCATGTTGGCGACGCCCGGCTTGCCCGCCGGATCGGCATTGGCGCCGCCGGTGAAGGCAAAGTCGAGCGCGACCATCGGCACGGAAGGTTCGCGTACCATCCAGGCCTTGATCCCGCCGGGGCTCACGATCGCCTGGATCTTGCTGGCGGCGGGCGCCGGGCTCGGGGCCGAAAGCGAAATCGCCGCCGCGACGGCAAGGCTGAGAAGGACCTTCACGATTTTTTCTCCTCGCGCTGCCCGTCCTTGACCAGATAGCCCGTCACCGAACGGCGCTTGTCGAGGAAGCGGCGCGCGGCATCGCGCACCTGCTCGGCGGTGATTGCGCGAATCCGGTCCGGCCGCGCCTGAATGTCGGCGACGGTCTGTCCGGTGGTCAGCGCCGCGCCGTACATGCGCGCGAGTTGCGACTGGTTGTCCTGCGCATAGACATAGTCGGCGATCATGCGCGCCTTGGAGCGCTCGACCTCGTCCGGCGCGGGCCCCTTGTCGATGAAGGACGCGATCACGGCGTCGATCGCGGCTTCCAGCGTCTCCAGCGCGACGCCGCTCGCCGGCGTGCCATAGAGGCCGAAGCGCGAGGCGTCGAGCGAGGTCCCCTGGTACCAGGCGCCGACATTGGTGGCGAGCCGCTGCTCCATCACCAGAGCGCGGAACAGCTTGCTGTTCGAGCCGCCGCCCAGCACGTGCGCCATCACGTCGAGCGCATAGCCGTCGTCGCGCTCCGCGGTGGTGAAGGACGGCACCAGGTAGCTGCGCTGCAGGCTCGGCTGGGTGACGCGCAGGTCGGCGAAGCTCACACGCCGCTCGGCGATCTGCGGCGGCTCCTGCGGGCGCTTGCGTTCGCCGATCGCGCCGTGGCGCGCGAGCTTGCCGTAAGTCTTTTCGGCGAGCGTCTTGACCTCTTCCGGCGTCACGTCGCCGGCGACGATCAGCACCGCGTTGTCCGGCTCGTAGAAGCGCTTGTAGAACTCGAGCGCGTCGGCACGGTTGAGCGTTTCCATCTCGTGGCGCCAGCCGATAGTCGGCTTGTGGTATGGATGGTTGAGGTATTGCGCGGCGCCCATCTGCTCGGAGAGGCGCGCGGACGGCTCGTTCTCGATGCGCTGGTTGCGCTCTTCCAGGATGACGTTGCGCTCGCTCACGATGATGTCGTCGGTGAGCACCAGGCCGGTCATGCGGTCGGCCTCGAATTCCATCAAGGTGCCGAGATGCTCGCGCGCGGTGCGCTGGTAATAGCCGGTGTAGTCGTTCGACGTGAACGCGTTCTCCTGGCCGCCGATCGCGGCGAGCTGCTGCGAGAAGCGCCCGGCCGGATTCTTCGCGGTCCCCTTGAACATCAGATGTTCGAGGAAATGCGCGATGCCGGACTTGCCGGGCGGCTCGTCGGCGGCGCCGGCGCGATACCACAGCATGTGGGTGACGACCGGCGTGCGGCGATCCGGGATCACCACCACGGTCATGCCGTTGGCGAGCGTGAATTGCGCGACCGCGGTTGCGGCAGCAGCGTCGCGGGAGGCGGGTGCGGCCAGCAGGGAGCAAAGGCCGAAGATCAGGAAGGCACGAATCAGCATGGTCGGCACGGCTTTCTCATGGCCTGTGCCTAGCACAGGGCGAAACGATGTTGCCCCGCGGTAACGGTCAATTGTCGGGCGTCCCCTCGGGCCGGGAGAGGATCGTGGGAATCTTCCAGCCCGGGCCGGTATCGCTGGCCGTGCCATAGGGCTGACTGGGCGACGGCGTCTGGTAGCCGGGCGGCGGCTGGGTCAACTGGCCGCGCGACGGCTCGCCTTCGAACTTTGCGGTCTCGTTGCCGTAGTTGCCGGTGAGCGCACGCCAGTTGAAAATGCTCGACGAGCCGAGCTCGCTTGGGCGCAGCGGGCGGCCGATGTCGATATCTTCCTGCGAGCCCGACTTGGACGGATCGGTCACGCGTTGCGCATTCCGATTGGTGCCGCGGCGCAACTCGGTCGGCGACATGCGCGAGCTGGTGCCCGGGTCTTCCATCGTGGCGTAGGTCTGCGGCACCGACTTCGTGGCTGTCTTCTTGCGCGTCTGCTCGCGCGGCCAGGCCGGATTGTGCGCCGCGGCATCGGCCTGGTCCGGCGGCGGCAGGTCGAGGCTCGGCGGGATCACCAATGGAGAGCGCTCGCGGTATTCGATGCCGCGCTTGTTGCCGACATCGACGCCCAGTCCACCCAGAATGCCCTTGATGATGCGCTGCTCGAAGCTGTCCTCGTCGTCGTCGGCCTGCTGGGCCTTCACGGCGCCGACGCTGCCGAGCGCCAGCAGCGCACCGCATACCGACGCGATCAGGCAGTGGCGCAGGCGCGTGCCGAACGGGTCATGACGCATGGCGATCATCCAATTTCCGCAGCCAGAACAAGGCCATCCGAGGACGGCCGCGGGCCATTGATCCCGTGGGATCAGGGCGCTTTTGCGGCGTGCCCCCCGAAAAAGGACTCATACAACAGCCCGATCACCCCCGCAACGATGGCGGCATCCGCCAGGTTAAACACGTACCAG
This sequence comes from Xanthobacteraceae bacterium, assembly GCA_035277225.1. Taxonomy (GTDB): domain Bacteria; phylum Pseudomonadota; class Alphaproteobacteria; order Rhizobiales; family Xanthobacteraceae; genus PALSA-894. The sequence goes on along the minus strand of DATEKY010000524.1, from coordinate 1,063 downwards.
GCGAACTTGAAGCTCTCCGTGTCGATGTGGAACAGGACGAAGTCCATCACCGCCCCATAGGCGAGGCGGTCGATGGCGTTGCCGAACGCCCCGCCGATGATCAGGCCGAGGGAGAGCGCGGTCAGTTTCGTCTCCGCCCGGGCGAGCCAGACCCAGAGGATCACCACCGCGCCGGTCTTCAGCGCCAGCAAGGTGTAGCGGCCGAAATCCGTGTCCTGCGGGAACAGGCCGTAGCTGATGCCCGGATTCCAGGTGAGCACAAAGGCGAGAAACGACGTGAGGTGAACCAGGCCCTTGTTGGCGAGGTCGAAGCCGAACATCAGCCAGAGTTTCACCGCCTGATCGAGCGCGCAGGCGATCGCCGCCGCGATCAGGCCAAGACGGGTGAGCGGGCCGTAGAGATACTGGCCCACGTCACTCCGCCGCTTTTTCGGCCGTCTCTGCGGGCCTCGGCATCGCGTCCCATTCGCGCAGCGCCTGCGCGTCGCGCGGGGTCACGTCGGGGTAGTCCGGATCGGAGCCAACCGCCGGGGAGATTTTCCACGAGCGCGCGCACTTGCGGCCTTCGGCGAGCTTCGGCACCACCGCGACGCCCTTCACCTCGTCGAGGCGAAATGCCTCCGCGGGCCCCTCGCCCTCGATGAGCGTGGCCGCCGAGGTGATGCACACTTCGGCGAGATCGATATCAACGAGCGCCCCGAACAGGTCGGCGTCGGAGACGTAGACCAGCGGCGCCGCCTCGAGCGACGAGCCGATGCGCTTGTTGGCGCGCTCGAGCTCCAGCGCGCCGGTGACGGCGCGGCGTACGTTACGCACCTTGCGCCATTTTTCCGCGAGCGCGTCATTGCGATAGTCCGCCGGGATATCGGGGAAGAGCTCGAAGTGAACCGAGCTCTCCTCGCCCGGATAACGCGACAGCCACGCTTCTTCCGCCGTGAAGCACAGCATCGGCGCGAGCCAGACGACGGTGCAGCGGAAGATCTCGTCGATCACGGTGAGCGCGGCCTTGCGGGTCGCCGACGAATACGGATCGCAGTAGAGCGCGTCCTTGCGGATGTCGAAG
>DATEKY010000523.1:0-2750 GCA_035277225.1 Xanthobacteraceae bacterium | reverse complement strand
GGGGCATCACGGGGTCCCGGGGGCTTAATTCGGAGCGGCGGGCCATGGTCTCGGCAGCGGAACAACTTGCGGCAAACCTCAACTTCGGCGCCCTCGCCAAGGCCGAAGAGCTCAAGAAGCGCATCTGGTTCACGCTGGGCGCGCTGCTGGTCTATCGCTTTGGCACGTACATTCCGCTGCCCGGCATCGACCCGACCGCGTGGGACCAGATTTTCCGCTCCCAGGCGGGTGGCATCCTCGGAATGTTCAATATGTTCTCCGGTGGCGGCATCCACCGGATGGCGATCTTTGCGCTCAACATCATGCCGTACATTTCGGCGTCGATCATCATCCAGTTGATGACGACGGTCTCGCCGACGCTCGAACAGCTCAAGAAAGAGGGCGAGCAGGGGCGCAAGACGATCAACCAGTACACGCGCTATCTCACCGTCTTCCTCGCCGCGTTCCAGGCCTACGGCATCGCCATCGGTCTCGAAGGCGCCGGCAACGTGGTCTCCGACCCCGGCTTCTTCTTCCGCATCTCCACGGTCATCACGCTGACCGGCGGCACCATGTTCCTGATGTGGCTCGGCGAGCAGATCACCTCGCGCGGCATCGGCAACGGCATCTCGCTCATCATCCTCGCCGGCATCGTGGCCGAGCTTCCCTCGGCACTGTTCGGCATGTTCGAACTTGGGCGCCAGGGCGCGCTCTCGACCGGCATCATCCTCGCCGTCATTCTGATGTCGGTCGTGGTGATCGCCTTCATCGTGTTCATGGAGCGCGCACAGCGCCGGCTGCTGATCCAGTATCCCAAGCGCCAGGTCGGCAACCAGATGTTCGAGGGACAATCCTCGCATCTGCCGCTCAAGCTCAATACTTCGGGCGTCATTCCGCCGATCTTCGCCTCGTCGCTGCTGCTGCTGCCGACCACGGTCGCGAACTTCAATGCGGGCCAGGGCGGCGAGATCATGACCTGGTTCACCACGAACCTCGCGCACGGCCGGCCGCTGTTCCTGATCCTCTACATCGCGCTGATCGTGTTCTTCGCGTTCTTCTACACGGCGATCGTGTTCAACCCGACCGAGACCGCGGACAATCTCAAGAAGCACGGCGGCTTCATCCCCGGCATCCGGCCGGGCGAGCGCACCGCGGAATACATCGATTATGTGCTCAGCCGCATCACGGTGGTGGGCGCCGCATATCTGGCGATCGTCTGTCTGATTCCGGAAATCCTCATCAGCTACGCCTCGGTGCCGTTCTACTTCGGCGGGACGTCGCTGCTGATCGTGGTCAGCGTCACCATGGATACGGTGTCGCAGGTGCAGGGCTACCTGCTGGCGCACCAGTACGAAGGACTGATCAAGCGTTCGAAGCTGCGGGGGCGGCGTAGATGAGATTGATACTGCTCGGCCCGCCGGGGGCCGGGAAGGGGACGCAGGCCCAGCGCCTGGTTTCCAAGCACGGCATCGTGCAGCTGTCGACCGGCGACATGCTGCGCGCCGCGGTTGCGGCCGGTACGCCGGTCGGGCTCAAGGCCAAGGACATCATGGACCGGGGCGATCTCGTCCCGGATGACATCGTCGTCGCCATCGTCTCCGACCGCATCGACGAGGCGGACGCCAGAAACGGCTTCATCCTCGACGGCTTCCCGCGCACGGTGGCGCAGGCGGAAGCGCTCGACCAGATGCTGCGCGAGAAGGGGCTGACCCTCGACGGCGTGGTCGAACTGAAGGTCGACGAGAGCATCCTGATCCGGCGCATCGAGAGCCGGATCCGCGAGACGCTGGCGCGCGGGGAACCGCTGCGCAAGGACGACGATCCGGAGATCCTGAAGACGCGGCTCGAGGCCTACCGGCGCCAGACCGCCCCGCTGATCTACTACTACCGGGAAAAGGGCATGCTGCGCGGGGTCGACGGCATGGCGCCGATCGACGAGGTGACCGCCGCGATCGACTGGATCTTCCAGAAGCCGGCCGCAGCAAAAACCTTAGCAAAACAGGCCAAACCTAAGAAAAATCAAGTGAAAACGGCTCCATCCGCTGGCAGGGCGGGGTCCAAGGCCACGGCCCCGGCAAAGAAGGCGCAAAAGCCCGCGAAGGCCAAGAAGGCGGCGGCAAAACCGGCGAAAAAGGCGACCAAAAAGCCGGCCCGGGCGGCGCCCAAGAAACCGTCGAAGAAACCGTCCAGGAAGCCGGCCGGAAAGCCGGCCAAGAAAAGCAAGAAACGCCGTTAATTCCGGCGCCAGAAGAGGTTGACGTACCGAGTTGGAATCCTTTAATACCCGGCATCCGTTTTGCATCAGCACGACGACGATGCCGGCCCGGGCCGAGGGGCGGGATCGTCGCGGCGTTTCGCGTTCTCTCTGCTGGACCGGGAGCGGAGAAAACGGCCGGCCAAGCCGGCAACAGGAGCAATCAAGTGGCTCGTATCGCGGGTGTCAATCTTCCGACCAACAAGCGCGTCGTGATCGCGTTGCAGTATATTCACGGCATCGGGCAGAAAAAGGCCCACGAGATCATGGAAAAGCTGAGCCTTCCGGCAGAGCGGCGCGTGTCGCAGCTCACCGATCAGGAAGTGCTGCACATCCGTGAGATGATCGACCGCGACTACGTCGTCGAAGGCGATCTGCGCCGTGAAGTCCAGCTCAACATCAAGCGGCTGATGGACCTCGGCTGCTATCGCGGCCTGCGGCATCGCCGCGGCCTGCCGGTGCGCGGCCAGCGCACCCACACCAACGCCCGCACGCGCAAGGGGCCTGCGAAGGCCAT
>DATEKY010000522.1:0-2331 GCA_035277225.1 Xanthobacteraceae bacterium | reverse complement strand
GGATCGAGATCACCGAGACCGAGGGGCTCGAGGGGTAGCGCCGCACCGTGGCGGCGCCGATGCCGCTGGAGGGTCCCTAACGCGGCGCTCGTGTTACAGATTTGGCCTCAGTCGGTAGCGTCGCTGGAGCGCAGCGTCAGGGTTGCGACGACGCCGGCATGGTCGGACGGCCACAAGCCGAGGCGCTCGCGATCAGCCGGCGAGGCGTTCACGACCTGCACATCCTCGATCGTGAAAGGTCCGCGAAACTGTATGAGGTCGATGCGGCGGCTCATGGTGGAGGTCACGTTGAGCAGGTTTTCGGCCTGGCCGAAGGTGAAGCCTGGATCGTTCGGCCGCGCCGTCCGAAACACGTCGACGAAGCCGGCGTTCTTCAGCAACAGATAGGCCGCAAAGTTCTGAAAGATCGGATCGGCTGGATTGTCCGGGTTGGCATTGCAATCGCAGACCAGCACGACCGGCAAGGTCGTATTCGCCGCCGTCTGGACGAGTTCGAGCGCCTGTGCGGGTGCAAGCTGTGCCAGCGCGAAGTGGGTGGTCACAAACCGGAACTGGCGTCCGCGCCAGGTGACGTCGATCGATGAATACCCTTCGGTATCTATCGAGGCCGCGATGTATTGGCGGATCTGCAGGTTCGACACCTTGACCTGCCCCTGTTCGAGCAGATCGGCGCGCACGATCAGGGCATCGCGCAGAGTGATGCGCGCGTTGAATCCGAGCGCGGTCGGCGCCTCCGCGTCGAGACCCGGCTTCACCGCCACGGCCTCGTAGCGCACACCTCTCGCCGCGAGCCGCTGCAGCAGCGATTGCAGCAGGTCGAACGTCACCGTCGTGGCCGGTGCTACGGTGCCGGTGCGCAGGATCGCGGCCTGCTCGAGGCCGACGAAATCGGGCCGCAGATCGGCGATCTTGTCGGCGATCACCACGGCACGGTCGGCCGGCCTGGTCGCCAGAATGTTCTGATAGGTCAGCGTCGCGGCAGCGACGATCTCTTGCGGAGTCTTCGCGGCGGTCAACTCCTGGAAAAACGAGCCGATATAAAGGTTCTGGGTCATGACCCGCAGGCGATGACCGTCGTCGGCCGCGGCTGGAGCCGGCGCAAGCGATACCAGGGCGAGGACGAAAAACGCGGAAAGCCGCGATCGCCCGATGGCGGCTGCGGATGGTCTGCGCGTTGCTGCTTTGCTCACGTGCCCCTCGCTTGCTCTCTGCCGGCCGATGCCGCTGGACTATTGGTTGCTTGCCTGACGGGACGGCAATCGAAGCGTCGCCGCCACGCCCGCATGATCGGACGGCCACAGGCCCGAACTCGTGCGGTCGGCTTGCTGGTTTCCGATGATGCTGATGTCGGCCACGCCGAATCCGCCGCGAAACAGGACCAGATCGATCCGCTCGTTCAGCAGGGATGCCGGGTTGAGCAGGTTCTCGGCCTGGCAACAGGTGAAGCCGGGATCGGGCGCGCGCTTGCTCTGCCATGCATCGGTGAACCCGGCGTTGATCATCGCCTGATACGCGAGGAACGACGGATCGAGCGAGGTGTTGGCGTTGATATTGAAATCGCCGGCCATGATGACAGGAAGGCTGGTATTGGCGGCGGTCCGAAGCAGCTCGCCGGCCTGCGCGATGCGGATCGCGGGAACGATGGAGTCGAGGTGCGTGGTCACGAAGCGGAATTTGCTGCCGCGCATATTCACGTCGATGGCGGCCCAGCCGCGCGCGTCCGCAACCGAACCGGCCAGGACCGGCGCTGCGAACTTGATCCCGAATTGCTCGATCTGCAGGTTCGAGACCTTGATCGCACCGCCCAGCAGATCGCTCCGGACCAGGATTGCATTCTGGTTGCTGATGCGGACCTCGAACCCGAGCACGCTCGGCGCCTGGGCATCAAGTCCCGGGACGATCGCCACCGCACTGTAGCGCTGCCCCAGGGCGGCGAGCTCGTCGAGCAGCGACTGCAGGAAATCCGATCGTACCGTCGTGGCCGGCCCGCCGGTGCCGGTGCGCAGGATCGCTACTTCCTGGAGCGCGACCAGATCAGGGCGGCGTTGCGCGATCCCGCGGGCCATCGCGGCCGCGCGTTCGGCCGGCTTGGAGGCCACGATGTTGTTGTAGATCGTCGCGACCGCGATAGCCAATTCCAGCGGCGATTGTGCGGTACTCAGCGGCGCGAAGGAGCTCCCCACGAACATGTTCTGGGTGACCAGGCGGATGCCGCCATCATCGTCCGCCTTGGCGGGCGGCGGCGCGGCGATGAGCGCGGCGAGCGCAACGAGGACTATCGCCACGGCTTTGCCGAGGTCACCCAAGGCATTGATCGTTCGATCAATGGAG
>DATEKY010000521.1:0-2166 GCA_035277225.1 Xanthobacteraceae bacterium | reverse complement strand
GGCCGATACGCGGGCGCGACGGGCACGAAATCGTCGTCCGGATCGACAGGAATGGCGCCGGGCGGCAGGGCGCGGCGCACCGCGCGTGCGCGCCCGGTCGCATCGAGCGCGGTCTGGATCGCAAAGCCGCTCGTGCCCCGGAAGGTGACGGCGCACCAGCCGTCCTTGCAGTCGCCGATGTCGAGCCGCGCGCCGGCGGGCATCTTCGCCAGCACCGCGCTCGCCGTGTTCGCCTCGGCGCGCAGGTTCACGGTGGTGACGGCGACGCCGGGCAGCGCGACGGCATTTGCGCTCAGCAGCACGACGGCGCAGGCGGACAGGACGAACCGTTTGCTCATGACGATGTCTCCCGGGCTCCTCCCTCTGCGGGAATTCTAGACCCAGGGAGGCCTCGTGGCGAGCGCGCACAGCAAGACGGCCCCGGTTGCCCGGGGCCGTCCGCATTCCGATGGCGCCGCTTAGCGCACCACGGTCTTCTTCTTGATCACGGTGCGGTGGGCGTGATGGCCACCGCCGCGCTTGATCACGATCTTGGTGCCGGCGCGGTGACGCGAATGGGCCCAGCCACGATGACGGCCGCGCTCCCAGCCGTGATGACGGCCGCGGTCGCCGTGCTTGATGACGACCTTCTTCTTCACCACCGTCTGCGCTTCCGCCGGGGTGGTCACGCCGGTGAGCACGGGCGCGGTGAACAGCAGCGCGGCCGCAGCGGCCATCGCGAGAGCAAGCTTCTTCATCTCCAATTCCTCCTGGGACAAGGGCGCGCGAACGGCGCCTCACCGCATCAACGCGCAAGGCCGCGCGGCGTTCCCCGAAATCATTGGTTAAGTGGTTGATTGTTTTGCTGAATATTCATTCGGATAGATGACTATCCGTTCAGCTTCGCTCATGCGAACGCGCCGGACGGGATCAATTCCTGTCTTTTGACGTTGAGGCGTCATGCGCAAGCTCGTCCTCGCCGCATTGATCCTTGCCGTCACGGCGACCGCCGCGGATGCGCGGCGGCGCCATCACCGCCACCATTATTACAAGCACGCGCCGGCGATGCTGATGATGCCGGGCAGCGTCGAGGCGTTGCGGCCATCGCGCGGGCGCGCCGACAGCCCGGCGCAGTTCGTGCCGCGCGACTGGCAACTGATGCCGCCCGATCCGAACTGGCAGGGCCGCCGCTACATGGCGCCCGACGGCAATGCCTGGCTCGCGTTCTACGCCACCAATGCCGCCAACGATGCGTCGGCGCGCTTCAGGGCCGTCGCCTTCGCGGACGGCGAGGAGGTCACCTATCTGCACGGCGAGCGCGACCGGCTCACCGTCTCGGGCCTCAAGGGCGACCGCATCTTCTATCGCAAGGTGATGCTCGCCTGCGGCGGCACGGTCTGGCGCCACGTCGCGATGGAATATCCGGCCGCAGCGAAAACGACATTCGACCGCTTCGTCGAAGGCATGTCGCGCGGCTTCGACCGCATCGCCGACGACAACTGCGGCGACAACCTGTTCTCCTCGCCGCAGCCGGCGAACGCGCAGACAAAGCCGGACGAAAAGCCCAAGGCGGACGAGAAGCCCGCGCCGAACTGACCGGAATTTCGTCTTTGCATGGGGTTGTTTTTCAAAAATTTTTAGCTGGGCATACTCGAGGCTCGCCCAGATCGTGTTCTCCCTCACCGTCACCCTGAGGTGCGAGCCGCGCTTGCGGCGAGCCTCGAAGGGCGACGGCCCCGCTTGTGCCCGATCATCCTTCGAGGCCCTGCTTCGCAGGGCACCTCAGGATGACGGCATCAGAGTTGAGCGGTTCAACGCCAAACCATCATGTTCTATCCCGGCGGCGCCACCGTCGCGTCGGCCTGGCCGGACCGCTTCAACGCATCGGCGACGAAGCCGCTCTTCTTCATCTCCTCGATGAAGCTGCGCAGATAGGCCGCGCCCGCGGTCTTGCCTTTCGCGGTGCCCATCGCCTGGCGGATCTCCATGAAGCGCGGCTCGATCAGCCGTACGCCGGGATTGACGGCGATGAATTTCTGCAGCGCCTGCTTCACGCCGCCGGCGGCCTCGAGCTTTTCCTTCAGAAACGTCTCGGCGCCGTCCTCGCTGCGCACCAAGGTGGCGTTCTTCAAGGAGCGCGTGAGGAAAAGGTCGTAGGCCGAGGCGACGTTGACGCCGACACGGATG
>DATEKY010000520.1:0-5002 GCA_035277225.1 Xanthobacteraceae bacterium | reverse complement strand
CATCCTCGGCCTCACCGGCTCGATCGGCATGGGAAAATCGGTCACCGCGAATTTCTTTCGCGAGGCCGGCGTGCCGGTGCATGATTCCGACGCCGTGGTGCACCGCCTCTATGAGGGCGAGGCGGTTGCGCCGGTCGAGGCCGCGTTTCCCGGCGTCACGGTCGAGGGACGAATCGATCGCGGAAAGCTCGCCGAGAGACTCGTCGGCCGGCCGGAGGCGATCAAGCAGCTCGAGCAAATCGTGCATCCACTGGTGCGCGCGGTCTCCGATCGCTTCATCAGCGAGAACGAGGCGCGCGGTTCGCGCGTGATCGTGCTCGACGTCCCGCTGCTGTTCGAGACCGGCGGCGAGAGCAGGGTCGATGCCGTCGTGGTCGTCTCGGCGCCGGCCGACGTGCAGCGCGCGCGCGTGCTGAAGCGTTCCGGCATGACGCCGGAAAAGCTCGACGCCCTGCTGGCGCGCCAGATGTCCGACGCCGACAAGCGGGCCCGCGCGCACTTCGTGGTGGACAGTTCGCGCTCCTTCGATTCCGCCCGTGCACAGGTTCATGGCATCCTGCGCGCGGTCGCGTCGCTTCCGGGGCGCCGAATCGGATAGACACAGCATGATCCGGAAAAGGCCTGTCCCGGACTTGATCCGGGATGGACACCGGTTTTCCGAAAAGATCATGCTGAACTAAAGGTCGCCGCATGCGCGAGATCGTGTTCGACACCGAGACCACCGGCCTCGATCCCTATCAGGGCGACCGGCTGGTCGAGATCGGCTGCGTCGAACTGCTCAACGGTTTTCCGACCGGCAACAGCTTCCACTATTATCTCAATCCGCAGCGCGACATGCCCGAGGGCGCCTTCAAGGTGCACGGCCTGTCGAGCGAGTTCCTGAAGGACAAGCCGTTCTTCGCCGACATCTGCGAGGAGTTCCTCGCCTTCGTCGGCGATGCGCCCCTGGTCGCGCACAATGCGATGTTCGATCTCGGCTTCATCAATGCCGAGCTCGAGCGCTGCAAGAAAGCCGTGCTGCAGCGCGAGCGGCTGGTCGACACACTGATGCTGGCGCGGCGGCGCTATCCGGCCGGGCCGAACAAGCTCGACGATCTGTGCGGACGTTTCTCGATCGACCTCTCGCGCCGCACCAAGCACGGTGCGCTGCTCGACGCCGAGCTGCTCGCTGAGGTCTATGTCGAGCTGACCGGCAAGCGCCAGGCGCGGCTCGGCCTGCTCGACACGACGGTGAGCGCGACGCAGCAGATCGTCGTGACGATCCGGGTGCGGCCGACGCCGCTGCCGCCGCGGGTCAGCGATGCCGAGCGAGAAGCCCACTTGGCGTTCGTGGCGACGCTCGGCGACAAGGCGATCTGGAAGGACTATTTGCCCGCCGGTGCATGATCCCGAAAAGCATGTCCTCGACCCCGATCGGGGATGCGCAGCGGTTTTCGGATAAGATCATGCACCAAAAAAACTACGCGGTCGCAGGGGCCGCCTGCTGCTGTTCCATCTTCTGGCGATAGAGCGACACGAAATCCACCGGGTCGATCATCAGCGGCGGGAAGCCGCCGTTGCGCACCGCGGTCGCGATCAGCTCGCGCGCGAACGGGAACAGCAGCCGCGGGCACTCGATCATGACGATCGCATGCAGGTTCTCCTGCGGCACGTTCACGATCCGGAACACCCCGGCGTAAAGCAGCTCGAAGCCGAACAGCAGCAGGCCCGGCACCTCGGCGCGGCCCTCGATCTTGAGGTCGACCTCGTAGTCGCTCTCGGCCAGCGGCTTGGCGTTGACGTTGATCTGGATGTTGATCTGCGGCTGCGCCTGTTGCTGCTGCAGCGAACGCGGGGCGTGGGGGTTCTCGAACGAGAGATCCTTCACGTATTGCGCCAGCACGTTGAGCTGCGGCGCGGCCTGGTTCGCCGGTGCGTTGCCGTCGGCCCCGCCGCCATTGGTCGTCGTCATCGTGGCTACTCCGGCTTGGCGCGGGAGGGCCCCGCTTTCGGCGGCGTGGCTAACACACGCGCCGAGGCCTCACAAGGCGGCCCGATTCGTCAATCCGGCCCGCGAGATGGCTTGCGCTCGATGCGCTCCTCCGGGACCCGGCGCCACTGGTCGGGGGTGAGATCCACCACCTCCGGCCGGCCGCTGGCGCGCTCGGCCTGCGCGACGGCGCGACGCAACGCCGCATGGATCCAGCGCCGGGTGACCGGGAGCAGCAGCAACGCCCCCATGATGTCGGTCAGGAAGCCGGGCAGCACCAGCAGGAAACCGGCCAGCACGGTCAGGAAACCTGGCCCGTCGAGCTCGAGCCGGTTGATCACGCGGTCGCCGAAGGCGGTGCGCACGCGCGCGACTTCGCCTTTTCCGGCGCTGCGGATGATCGCGATCCCGGCCATCGAGGTGAGAATGGTGAGCGCCAGCGCGGCGAGAAACCCGAGCTTCACGGCCACCGCCACGAAGACCGCGATTTCCGCCAGCGGCAGCACCAGCAGCCCGAAAATTGCCCATTTCAACAATGACATCCGGATACCTTAACGGCGCGGGACTTGTTGGCGCCGCGCCCCATATCGTCTAACATGCGGAACAATCGCGCCGCCGCGACGTTCGGCACGCGCCAAAGAATCCGGTAGCAACCTTGGTACGGCCTCATCCGTTAGCTAAATAATGGCGGCGAAGGTGGCTTCCAGTGCCGCGTCGCGGCGCCGCAAGTCCCGTTCGACGCCGATCTGCAGCCGAAAGCATGCGCGTCTTGTTTGAGAACATCTACACCATCGTCCTGTTAGTGATCGCAGTGTTCATTTTCCTGCGATTGCGCAGCGTGCTCGGCCAGCGCACCGGGCGCGAACGGCCGCCCTACGATCCCTATTCGGCGCGCGAGGCTGCACGCCCCTCGAACAATGACAACGTGGTGGCGCTGCCGCCGCGCAGCGGCGAGCCCGCGCCGAAGCCGGTCGATGTCGAGCCGGTCGAGCGCTGGAAGGGCGTCGCCGAGGCGGGCTCGGCCACGGCCGCCGGTCTCGACGCCGTCGCGGCGCAGGACCCGAGCTTCGATGCGAGGCATTTCGTCACCGGCGCCCGCGCCGCCTACGAGATGATCGTCACCGCATACGCGCAGGGCGACCGGCGCAACCTGAAGAACCTGCTCGGGCGCGAGGTCTATGAGGGCTTCGAGTCCGCCATCAAGGATCGCGAGACGCGCGGCGAGAAGGCCGAAACGCGCTTCGTGTCGATCGACAAGTCCGACATCATCGGCGCCGAGGTGAAGGCCAGGACCGCGCACGTCACCGTGCGCTTCGTCTCGCAACTGGTCTCGACGACGCGCGACCGCGACGGCAACGTGATCGACGGCAGCCCCGACAAGGTCACCGACGTCACCGACGTGTGGACCTTCGCGCGCGATCTGTCGTCGCGCGACCCGAACTGGAAGCTGGTCGCAACCGAAGCCGGGCAATGAGCCGGCATGGTGCGCGCCCGGGGACTCGGACGCGCCGCCGCTCTCGCACTGTGCTGCCTGCTCGCCGCGGATGACGACGCGGTCGCGCGCCGCGCACACCGCGCGAAGGTAAAGCCCGCGCTTCCCCCGGCTCAGGTCAGCGAATTCCTCGGCAAGCCTAACCCGCCCGGGCCGATCCGCTTTCCCGACACGCGTTTCGAGCCGGTCGCGTTCAGCGCGATCGACGGCTGGGCGGCGGACGATCACGCGGCGGCCTACGCGACGTTCCTGGTGAGTTGCCGCGCGCTGGTCGGCAGCGCCAGGACATCGCGCGATACCCGCCCGGTCTATCCGGCGCTGCTCGAGATCTGCCGCAAGGCGCGCGCCGCCGGGACGCTTGGCGCAGACGCGGCACGAAAATTCTTCGAGGAGAATTTTCGCGCCGTCCGCGTCGGCAGGATCGATGATCCGAACGGCTTCCTCACCGGCTACTACGAGCCGATCGTCGACGGCTCCCGCACCTTGACCGACGATTTCAAGGTGCCGCTCTACGCGCGGCCGCGCGATCTCGTGCATATGGGCCGCAAGCGCAAGGCCGAGAGCTTTCCAAACACCGGCCGCGTGGTGCGGCGCATCGCGCGCGGCAAGTACGTGCCGTACTACGACCGCGCGCAGATCGAGGACGGCGCGCTCGCGACCCGCAACCTGGAGATCTGCTATCTCAGGGACGCGAACGATCTGCTGTTCGTGCAGATCCAGGGCTCGGCGCGCGTGAGGCTCACCGACGGCAGCCTGCTGCGCGTCAATTACGACGCACACAACGGCCAGCCCTATACGCCGGTCGGCCGCATCCTGATCGAGCGCGGAATCATCGCGCGCGAGGACATGTCGATGGACCGCATCCGCAAATGGATGGCGGAGAATCCCGACGGCGGCAAGGAGCTGCGGCGGCAGAACAAGTCCTACGTGTTCTTCCGCACCGTCGGACTGCCGGAGAACGAGGAGGCGCGCGGCGCGCAGGGCGTGCCGCTGACCGCCGCGCGTTCGATCGCGGTCGACCGCGCGCTGCACGTCTACGGCACGCCGTTCTTCATCGCGGGCGATCTGCCGATCGCGGCCGAGACGTCGAACACGAAATTCCGCCGCCTGATGATCGCGCAGGACACCGGCTCGGCGATCGTCGGGCCGGCGCGCGCCGACATCTATTTCGGGGCCGGCGAGGAGGCGGGCAAGATCGCCGGCCGGATCAAGAATCCGGCGCAGTTCGTGATGCTGATGCCGAACGCGCTCGATCCGACCGAGGCGGGACGCAAGATGCCGCTGCCGGCGCCGCGGCCCGCTGCGGCGCCGAAGATGCTCGCGACCGTCGATGCCGCGCAGTCTCAGGCGCCGTTGCCGCCCGCAAAGCCGCTTGAAGGGCCGGTGCCGTTGCCACGGCCGCGCCCGACGCCATGAGCCGGCGGCGCGTCCTCTCCGACGACGAGCGCGTGCTGTGGAACACGATCACGCACAGCATCGTGCCGCTCAAGGGACGCAAACGTTCTGCGCCCGCGTTCGAGCCGGCGCCGGCCGCGACAAGC
>DATEKY010000519.1:0-3377 GCA_035277225.1 Xanthobacteraceae bacterium | reverse complement strand
CGTGCGATGGCGCGTGTTTATGCCGGCTGGGGCTTGTCGCAGGCTTTCTACCGCGAGGGACTGCATCTCAAGCTTGGCTATGCGTCACTCGATGATTTCATCGAACGCGATTGGGAATCCGGCTTCCTGCGGCGTGACGGCGACAACCTCCTCTCCATGCTGTGGACCTGGCAACATGCCGACATCAGCGACAATCCGCAATACAACGGTGACCTGGCGGCGGCATTGCGGGGCATTCGCGCGCGCGCGCTGGTCATGCCGAGCGCAACGGATCTGTACTTTCCGGTCGAAGACAGCAGGAGGGATGTGAGCCTCATGCGGAATGCGCAGTTGCTTACCATCCCGACGATCTGGGGACATCGAGTCAACAACCCGGTTCAGAACCCGATCGATGCACAATTCGTCGACGACGCTCTGCGCCGGTTTCTCAATGAGACATGACGCGGCGCCGTCGCAGCCTAGGTGCGATGACCGTTTTGCAACTGTTGCGGATTCGACGGTCGGCCGGCGTTCGTGATAGGGACGTGAAATAGCGCTGTGGCATGCCTTATGCATCGCGATCACGCGCCGGAGCTTCAGGAGTGCATCGTGGACGACTACGAAAAGGCGAGCTTCGGGCAATTGCCCGTCGGATTTGGCGAGAAACCGGGCATCGTCGTCATCGATTTCCAGATTTGTTACACCGACGCGAAGTATCCGTTCGGCGGCGCTCCCCTGGTGATGCGCGCGCTGGAGAACACCGCCAAACTGCTTGAGGTCGCCCGCCGCGCGAACGTGCCGGTGGCCAATTGCTATACGGCGTACATGAACAAGCGCGAGATGCCGTACTGGAAGATTTCTGCGGTCTACGACCTTCTGCGTCACGACAACCCGGCTTCGGATTTCGATCCGCGAATTTATGATCCGGAGTACGACCTCAAGATCTGCAAGAAGGGCCCGTCGATCTTCTTCCAGACCGGGGTCGCCGACTACTTCACCAAGGAGCGCGTCGATACGGTCATCGTCACTGGATGCAACACCAGCGGCTGCATCCGCGCTGCCGCGATTGACAGCTTCAGCCACCGCTATCGCACCGTGATCCCGGAAGATTGCGTCGGCGATCTGGACGAACGCCCGCACCACGACAATCTGCGCGATGTCGGCCGCCGGTATGCCGACATCACGGACCTTCAGTCGTGCGTGGCCTACATCGAAGAGTGGTCGCAGCGGAACGCGCGCTAGATCGACTGGCGCGCCATGCTGCGATCTCCGAGTGCATCTGCGGCACGCCTTGCCCAAGGCAACGCCATGAGTTCGTCGTTTGAACAGTAGGACCCCGACATGCTGACGCGTCGCGACCTTATCAAGTCATTGTCTGCGAGTTCGGCGATCATCGCCGCTCCTGGACTCGTCAACGCGCAAGGTCAGCCGACCTTTCGCATCGGAGCGCTGAATCCGATCACGAACGGCAGCAACTACGGCGCCGGGATGCAGAAGATGATCGCCGCGGCGGCCCAAGCCGTGAATGACGCCGGCGGCGCTGCCGGACGACGCTTCGAGGTGTTTTCCGAAGACGCCCAGGCAAATCCTCAGGCAGGCGTCCTCGCTGCCAAGAAGCTGATCGAGATCAACAAGGTTCAGGCGATCCTCGGCACCTGGGCCTCGGGTGTTTCGCTCGCGGTAGCGCCACTCACGAACGATGCGAATATCTTTCTGATGAACACGTCGGGGGCGCCTGCGCTTTCGGTGCCGCCCGCGAATGCCAAAGGTCTCCTCTATCGTTTTCAGGGCACCAATGACCGCTGGGGCCGCGCCTATTACCAGGCCGCGCTGAAGGAGGGCTTCAAGCGCCCTGCCACCATGGCGCTCAACAATGCAGCGGCGATCAGTGTCACGGAAGGTTTCAGCGCGGCTTGGGAAGCCGACGGCAAGAAAATCGTCGAGAAGGTCATCTACGAGCCCAACCAGGCGAGCTATCGCTCGGAGCTGCAGAAGATCCTGGCCGCCAAGCCCGACGTGATCGTGATGGGAAGCTATCTGGCCGATCTGACGATCCTTCTGCGCGAGTGGTATCAAAGCGGCGAGCAGATGCGTTTCATCACGCCGACCTATGCGGCCAATCCCGAGCTCGTGAAGGCACTCGGTGCCGATGTGGTGGAAGGCCTCATTTCGGTCGACACGGTGCCGAACGAGTCTGCGCCCGCCTACAAGCTGTTCGACGAAACGTATCGCAAGGTCATGGGCCAGCCCGGCTCGACCAATTCATTCGCCGCTATGACATGGGACATGGTTACGGTGCTGGCGCTCGCCATGGAGGCGGCTAACTCGGCCGAGATTGCCGCCATCAATGCCAAGATGCGCGAAGTGGCAAACCCGCCGGGACAAGTTGTCTCGTCCTTCGCGGAAGGCAAGGCCGCTCTCAAGAGTGGCAAGATCAACTATGACGGAGCGTCCTCGGTTCTCGACTTCGATGCGCGCGGAGACGTGAAGCCGGACTTCGGCGTCTACGTTTTCGAAAAAGGCAAGATGAATCGCAAATACGTCGTGAAGATCTGAGCGTCTGGCGGCGCGGGTCGCGCCGCAGCCGCGTCGGGGCGAACCGTGTTCTATCTGCAGCTCGTTCTCAACGGATTCGTCCAGGGCCTCGTGATCGGTTTGGGAGCGCTCGCGATCACGCTCGTGTTCGGGATCGCCCGCTTTGCCAATGCCGGAACCGGAGACTTGCTCACGGCCGGATCCTACGGCGCCCTCGCTGCGCACAAGGCAACCGGCTCGCTCCTGCTTGCCGGCCTCGGCGGCATCGCCGTGTCGGCGCTGGTTTCTCTGTTGGCCTACGTCCTGGTGTTCAGACGACTGATGGGGCGCTCCGTGATGGCGCTCCTGCTTGCGTCGATCGGTGTCGGCTTCACCATCCGCGCGATCCACGGTCTTCTATTCGGGCACGGCCAATACGTATTCCAGGTGCCGCTGTCCCGGCCGTACATTGTCCTCGGCATGCGCATCAGCCCGCTCGATCTCGCGCTGACGCTGACTGCCGCCCTGGCTCTCGCGATCCTGTTCGTCATCCTTCACTTCACGTCGATCGGCCGGCAGATGCGGGCAGTCGCCGACAATCAGGAACTCGCGCGTGTCTCCGGCATCCGGGTCAAGCGCGTGATGACGACGCTATGGCTGCTCGCCGGCGCGATCTCCGCGGTGGCAGGCATCATCCTCGGCATCAAGACTGTCGTAACGCCCGAGTCCGGCTGGGACATGCTGCTGCCGCTGTTCTCGGCGGCGATATTCGGCGGCATCGGGTCGCCTCTGGGCGCGATGGTGGCGGGCATCCTGCTCGGCATCGCACAGGAGCTGTCGACGCCGTACGTCGGCTTTACCTACAAGATCGTGCTGGCCTTCGC
>DATEKY010000518.1:0-5654 GCA_035277225.1 Xanthobacteraceae bacterium | reverse complement strand
GCCTCGGGCACCAGCCCGAGCGCGACGAACGGCGTCGAGAACCGCGCATCGGCCGCGGCGACTGCGTAGTCGCAATGCAGCATCATCGTGGTGCCGATGCCGACCGCGACGCCCTGCACGGCGGCGACCAGCGGGCGCTCGGCACGCGCCAGCGAATAGAGGAATCGTAATACCGAATTGCCGAGCCCCTCGCCGCCGGTCGCAGCCTTCATGAAGTCGCCCAGGTCATTGCCGGCCGAGAACGCGCCGGGCACACCCGCGATCACGATGGCGCGGATCGGCGAATCCCCGCTCGCGCTCTCGATCGCCTGCGCCATGCCGTCATACATCGCCGCGGTCAGCGCGTTCTTCTTGTCCGGCCGGTTCATGCGGATGAGGCGGACCGGGCCCTGATCGATGATGATGACGTTGATGCTCATGGATGTTCCCTTTACGCGGCGGGCAGCGCGACGGCGGCAACCGAGTCCGCACCTTCGGTGACGGTTGTTTCCAGTCCGCCCGCCTGCACGGCGATGTTCTCCGCGAAGAAGCGCGCCAGCGCGACGCGTCCGCCAGCGTCGGCGCCGCCATTGAGGCGGCTCGCCGCGAGCGCATCCTCGGCAAGCGCGCAGCCGCCCGCCGCAGAGGCGAACAGCCGCAGATAGGGCGTTGCGCCGGCGAGCGCCGCATCCGGGGATTTGTCGAGCTTGCCGAGCAGCCATGCGGTGGCGCGGTCGAGACTGTCGATCGCATCGGCGAGCCGCGCGCCGGTCGCGCCGAAGGCCGGGTCGTTCGCCTGCTTCACCGCCGCAACGGTGGCGCGGAGCTCGTCGAGATAGCCCTTCATCACCGCGCCGCCCATCATCGGGATCTTGCGCGTGACGAGATCGATCGACTGGATGCCGTTGGTGCCTTCGTAGATCTGCGCAATGCGCGCGTCGCGGTAATGCTGCGCGGCGCCGGTCTCCTCGATGAAGCCCATGCCGCCGTGCACCTGCACGCCGAGCGAAGCCACCTCGGTGCCGATGTCGGTCGAGAACGCCTTCGCGATCGGGGTGAGCAGCGAGGCGCGCTCGTCCGCGGCCTTGCGCGCCGCGTCGTCCTTGGCGAGATGCGAGCGATCGATCGCAGCACCGGTCGCGTAGCAGATCGAACGCGCCGCGGCGGTCAGCGCGCGCATCGTCAGCAGCATGCGCCGCACGTCCGGATGATTGATGATCGCGCCGTTGCCGCCGGCGCGGCCCTGGCGGCGCTCGTTCGCATAGGCCATCGCCTGCTGCGTCGCGCGCTCCGCGATGGCGACACCCTGCAGGCCGACCGCGAGGCGCGCATTGTTCATCATCGTGAACATGCAGTTGAGCCCGCGGTTCTCCTCGCCGACCAGCCAGCCGGTGGCGCCGCCGTTGTCGCCGTAGACCATCGTGCAGGTCGGCGAGCCGTGAATGCCGAGCTTGTGCTCGACCGAATGGCAGCGCGCATCGTTGCGCTCGCCGATCGCGCCGTCGTCCTGCACGAAGAACTTCGGCACCAGGAACAGCGAGATACCTTTCGTGCCCGGCGGCGCGTCGGGCAGACGCGCGAGCACGAAATGGATGATGTTGTCGGTGAGGTCGTGCTCGCCGTAGGTGATGAAGATCTTCGAGCCGGTGATGCGATAGCTGCCGTCGGCGGCGCGCTCCGCGCGCGCGCGCAACGCGCCGACGTCCGAGCCCGCCTGCGGCTCGGTCAGCTGCATCGTGCCCATCCATTCGCCGGTGGTGAGCTTCTCCAGGTATTTCGCTTTCAGTGCGTCCGCGCCGTGGCGGTCGAGCGCCTCGATCGCCCCCATGGTCAACACCGGCCCGATACCGAACGCCATCGAGGCCGAATTCCACATCTCGATGCAGGCGGAGTTCAGCGCGTGCGGCAGCCCCTGCCCGCCCCAGTCGGCCGACGCTGCAAGGCCGTTCCAGCCGCCCTGCGCCCAGGCGGTGTAGGCCTCCTTCCAGCCGGGCGGCATCGTCACCTTGCCGTCCTTGAGCGGGGTGCCGTGCCTGTCGCCGACGGTGTTGAGCGGCGCGATCACCGTGGAGGCGAATTTCCCGGCCTCCTCCAGCACGGCATCGACGTCGGCCTCGGTCAGGTCGCCGTAAAGTCCTTCCTCGAGCGCACGCGACAGCCCGGCCGAATGCTTCAGCGTAAAGGCGATGTCGGCGACCGGTGCGCGGTAAGTCATTGTTTCGTCTCTTGACGGAGGGTGACCTGTGGCCAATGTAGCGGCGCCAAACCGATCCTGAAAGCCATTCATGCCCGTCGAAGTGGCGACACGTGTGCTGCCCGCGGACCGCGACGTGATCGCGGCGGCGGCGCGCGTGCTGGCGGCTGGCGGACTGGTCGCGTTCCCGACCGAGACGGTCTACGGCCTCGGCGCCGACGCCACCAACGGCGCAGCGGTCGCGCGGCTTTATGCCGCCAAAGGCCGTCCGCGCTTCAATCCGCTGATCGCACATGTGGCGGAGGCGAGAGCGGCGCTCGCCCTTGCACGCTTTTCCGATGACGCGAGGCTGCTCGCCGGCGTGTTCTGGCCGGGGCCGCTGACCTTGGTGCTGCCGAAGGCCGAAAGCTGCCCGGTATCGGATCTCGCGACCGCAGGGCTCGACTCGATTGCGGTGCGCGTGCCGGACCACACGATCGCGGGTGATCTGCTCAAGGCGTTCGGCAAGCCGGTGGTGGCGCCGTCGGCCAACCAGTCGGGCCATGTGTCGCCGACATTGGCCGAGCACGTGCGCGCCGATCTCGCGGGCCGCATCGATCTGATCGTCGACGGCGGTCCGGCAAGCGTCGGCGTCGAGTCGACCATCGTGTCGTGCCTCGGCGCGCCCACGCTGCTGCGCCCCGGCGGCGTGCCGCGCGACGTGATCGAGCGGGTGCTCGGGCATACGCTCGTGATTGCCGACGCGCCGTCGGACGACGCGCCGCTCGCGCCGGGCATGCTGGCGTCGCACTACGCGCCGAAATCGCCGCTGCGGCTGAATGCCGTCGACGCGCGGCCGGGCGAGGCGCTGCTCGCCTTCGGACCTGATGCGCCGCATTCGCCGACCACGCTGAACCTGTCGCCCTCGGGCGACCTGATCGAAGCCGCCGCCAACCTTTTCCATCACCTGCGCGTGCTGGACATCGCCGGCGCGCCGATCGCCGTGATGCCGATCCCGAACGAAGGCTTGGGTGAAGCCATCAACGATCGCCTCGCCCGCGCCGCCGCGCCTCGACCCTGACGCAACGAACGAGTAAAACTGCGCGCATGAACCCGCACGTCAAACCGCCCGCCTCTTCCTCCCTGCTTGCGCAGTTCGCAGCCATCGTCGGCGAGCGATACGCCATCACCGATCCGGCGATGCAGCAGCCTTATTTGCGCGAGATGCGCGACCTCTACAGCGGCCACACCCCGATGGTGCTGCGGCCCGGTTCCGTCGCGGAAGTGTCGGCGGTGCTGAAGCTCGCGAATGAAACCAGGACCGCGATCGTGCCGCAGGGCGGCAATACCGGGCTGGTCGGCGGGCAGATCCCGCATCACGGCGAGATCGTGCTGTCGCTCAACCGCATGGACAAGATCCGCGAGGTGGATGCCACCTCCAACACGATCACCGCCGAGGCCGGCGTCTCGCTCGGACGCGTGCGCGCCGCGGCGGCCGAGGTTGACCGGCTCTATCCGCTGCTGCTGCCGTCCGAAGGCACCTGCACGGTCGGCGGCAATCTCTCGACCAACGCGGGCGGCACCACCGCGGTGTCGTGGGGCGTCGCGCGCCAGCAGGCGCTCGGACTCGAGGTTGTGCTTGCCGACGGGCGCGTGCTGAACAACCTGAACAAGCTGAAGAAAGACAACACCGGCTACGACCTGAAGAACCTGTTCATCGGCGCCGAAGGCACGCTCGGGATCATCACCGCCGCGACCTTGCGGCTGATCCCGCGCCCGCGCTCGGTCGAGACCGCGTTCGTCGGCGTCGCCTCGCCGGAGGCAGCGCTCGAACTGCTCGGCATCGCGAGCGAGCAGAGCGGCGGCAACATCACGTCGTTCGAACTGATGGTGCGGCTCGGCGTCGACGCGGTGCTGAAATACGATTCGGGCGCGCGCGACCCGCTGAACGACGTGCATCCTTGGTACGTGCTGATCGAGATTTCCTCGCAGGCGCGCGAGGGCTTGCGCGACACGATGGAGGCGATCCTGGCCGAGGGCGTGGAGCGCGGCCTCGTCGCCGACGCCGCGATCGCGGACTCGCTCGACCAGACCAAGGCGTTCTGGCGCATCCGCGAGATGTTCGGCGAGGTGCAGCGCCAGGTCGGCGGCTCGATCAAGCACGACATCTCGGTGCCGGTCGCGAATGTCCCGGCGTTCATCCGCGAAGCGGACGCGGCGGTCGTGAAGCTGATCCCGGGCGCGCGGCCGCTGCCGTTCGGCCACCTCGGCGACGGCAACATCCACTACAACATCGCGCAGCCGGTCGACGCCGACAAAGCCGCGTTCCTCGAGCGCTGGCACGACGTCAACATGGCGGTGTTCGACGTGGTGCTGAAATACGGTGGCTCGATCTCGGCCGAACACGGCATTGGCATCATGAAGCGCGATCTCTTGCCGACCATCAAGGATCCGGTCGCGATGGAGCTGATGCGCGCGCTCAAGCGCACGCTCGATCCGAACGGGATTTTGAATCCCGGGAAGGTACTTTGATACTGTTTGATACAGTTTTCTGTCCTTTGCATGGGGTTGTTTTTCGATTTTTTTCCCGCCCCGGCGTTCAGGCCATGCTTCAAGATTGAACTGCGGCTTCGAGAGATGACGACACTGGGAATTTCGCCGATCACCGACGCCGATGTCGAAGCCGTTATTGCGCTGTGGCAGCGCTGCGGGTTGACGCGGCCGTGGAACGATCCGGCCTCGGACATTGCGTTCGCGCGCCGCCGAGACAACGCCACGATCCTGGTCGGGCGCGCCGCGGGCAAGATCGTCGCGACCGCGATGGTGGGGCACGACGGCCATCGCGGGTGGGTCTACTACGTCGCGGTCGATCCCGACCGGCAGGGTAACGACTTCGGCCGCGCCATCATGGCGGCGGCGGAGGACTGGCAGCGGGCGCAGGGTGTGACCAAGGTCATGCTGATGGTGCGGCCGGACAACGTCGCGGTGCAGGCGTTCTACGACAAGCTCGGCTACGACGTGCAGGAGCGACTGATCTACGCGAAGTGGCTGGATGGAAGAGAGATGACGCCGTAGCGCCGCTGTCATCCCGGCCAAGCGAGCGAAGCGAGCGCGAGCCGGGATCCATCTTCGTCCAATCGCCAATTCTGAGACAGTGCAGACATGGGTGCCGGGTCTCGGCCATCGGCCTCGCCCGGGATGACAAGATTCGCCGGGATGACAGCGCAGATCAAAACAGGCTCGCCTGTCCGTCGTCCTTTTTCTCTTTTTCTTTCTTCGGGCGCTTCGGCTTCTCCACCCTCTCCTCCACCTCCGGCTCGGTCAAAGGCTGCAGCAGCGTCGGCGTATCGTTCGTCGTCCGGTTCACCGCGCTCGACACCTCATAGGCCTCGATCGCGGCATCCGGCGCCGGCGCGATCACCGCGGACGCCATCTCGCCGTCCACCTTCGGATCGAGCCAGAAGTCGAACGCCTCGGGCGCGACGATCACCGGCATGCGGTC
>DATEKY010000517.1:0-8427 GCA_035277225.1 Xanthobacteraceae bacterium | reverse complement strand
GTTCGGCATCATCGGGATGGTGAACTTCGCGCATGGCGACGTGTTCATGGTGTCGTCGTTCGTCGCACTGATCGCGCTGCTGATCCTCACCTCCTGGCTCGGCGTCGGCTCCATCGCGCTTGCGTTGTTCATCGTGCTGATCGTCGCGATGGTATTCACTTCGGTCGTGAACTGGGCGATCGAGCGCTTCGCCTACCGCCCGCTGCGCGGCTCGTTCCGCCTCGCGCCGCTGATCTCGGCGATCGGTATGTCGATCTTCCTGTCCAATTTCGTGCAGGTGACGCAGGGACCGCGCAACAAGTCGGTGCCGCCGCTGATCCGCGACGTGATCGTCATCATGGAAGGCAACGGCTACGACGTCACCATCTCCTACAAGCAGCTGATCATCTGGGGCATCACGGCGGTGCTGCTGCTGGCCTTCTGGTACCTCGTCTCGAAGACCTCGCTCGGCCGCGCGCAACGCGCCTGCGAGCAGGACCAGAAGATGGCGGCGCTGGTCGGCGTCGACGTCGACCGCACCATCGCGATCACCTTCGTGATCGGCGCCGCGCTCGCGGCGGTCGCCGGCACGCTCTACCTGATGCATTATGGCGTGGTCAGCTTCTATGACGGCTTCGTGCCGGGCATCAAAGCCTTCACCGCCGCCGTGCTCGGCGGCATCGGCTCGCTCCCGGGCGCGCTGATCGGCGGACTGCTGATCGGGCTGATCGAGACGATGTGGTCGGCCTACTTCTCGATCGATTACAAGGACGTCGCGGCGTTCTCCATCCTGGCGATCACGCTGATCTTCCTGCCGCAGGGTCTGCTCGGACGGCCGGAAGTGGAGAAAGTGTGATGAGCGTGGCGGCGCCCTCCGTCGCCAAACCCGCGCGCGTCGATGTCGCGGCCGCGCTGAAAAGTGCCGCGCTGACCGCGGTCATCTCGTTCTGCCTGTTCCTGCCGCTGATCGGCTTCAAGACCGTGCAGAACATGCGCAACGAGCTCGAGCTCGAAACGCGCTTTCCGCTGCTGCTCACCATCGTTGCGCTGATCACGGCGGCGCAACTGCTCGGCTCGCTCGTGATCGAGCCGTGGCGCGAGCGCCGCGCCGCGCGGCCCGCCTCTGCGCATGGCTCAGCGGCCTGGAGCGCCATCACCACCTGGTTCACGCCGTTCGCGCTCGGCTTCGTCGTGATCTACCCCGTGCTTGTCATCCTGGTGACCGGCCCGCAGGGCGCGCTCAAATGGGTCGACAATTTCGGCATCCAGATCCTGATTTACATCATGCTCGGCTGGGGGCTGAACATCGTGGTCGGGCTCGCCGGACTGCTCGACCTCGGCTACGTGGCATTCTACGCGGTCGGTGCCTACTCCTACGCGCTGCTCGCCAAGGAATTCGGACTGTCATTCTGGATCCTGCTGCCGCTCGCCGGCATCCTCTCGGCGTTCTGGGGCGTGCTGCTCGGCTTCCCGGTGCTGCGCCTGCGTGGCGACTACCTCGCGATCGTCACGCTCGCCTTCGGCGAGATCATCCGCTTGATCCTGATCAACTGGGTCTCGTTCACTGGCGGCTACGCCGGCGTCAGCGGCATCCCGCGCCCGACCCTGTTCGGCATTCCGTTCAACGCTTCGGATCAAGGGTTCGCTGCGACTTTCGGGATCGAATTCAGTCCGATTCACCGCCCGCTGTTTCTCTATTACGTCATCCTCGCGCTCGGGCTGGTCACCGCCTACGTGACGATCCGCCTGCGCCAGCTTCCCGTGGGGCGCGCCTGGGAAGCGCTGCGCGAGGACGAGATCGCCTGCCGCGCGCTCGGCATCAACACGACGAACGTGAAGCTTACGGCGTTCGCGATGGGCGCGGCCTTTGCGGGCTTTGCCGGCTCGTTCTTCGCTGCGCGCCAGGGCTTCATATCGCCGGAATCCTTCACCTTCCTGGAGTCGGCCACGATCCTCGCCATCGTGGTGCTCGGCGGCATGGGCAGCATGGTCGGCGTCGCGGTCGCGGCTGTGATCATGATCGGAGGCACCGAGATCATGCGTGATCTCGATTTCCTGAAATACGTGTTCGGCAGCGATTTCGATCCGACACAGTACCGCATGCTGATCTTCGGCCTCGGCATGGTGGTGATCATGATCTGGAAGCCGCGCGGCCTGGTCGGCACGCGCGAGCCGTCGGCGTTCTACAAGGAGCGCCGCACCATCCTCGGCTCGTTCGTGAAGGAAGGTCACGGATGAACGGGCCGAACATCGCCCCGGTGTTGCGCGTCGAGCACCTCTCGATGCGCTTCGGTGGACTGGTGGCGATCGACGATCTGTCGTTTGCGGCGGCGCGCGGCGAGATCACGGCGCTGATCGGACCGAACGGCGCCGGCAAGACCACCGTGTTCAACTGCATCACCGGCTTCTACAAGCCGACCGAGGGACGCCTCGCGCTCGCCCACGGAAGCGGCGCGATGTGGAACGAGATCGACGCCCTCACCGATGGCGGCATGCGCGGCCTCGCCCGCGGCGACGAGGCGCTGTTCCTGCTCGAACGCATGCCGGACTATCTGGTGACGCAGCAGGCGCGGGTTGCGCGCACGTTCCAGAACATCCGCCTGTTCTCCGGCATGACGGTGTTCGAGAACATGCTGGTGGCGCAGCACAACATGCTGATGGTCGCGTCGGGCTACACGTTCCTCGGCGTGTTCATGCCGCATCTTTACGGCCGCGCCGAGAAGACCGCGGTCGAGAAGGCGCGCTACTGGCTGGAGAAGACGAACCTGATCGACCGCGCCGACGATCCGGCCGGCGATCTTCCGTACGGCGGGCAGCGCCGGCTCGAAATCGCGCGCGCGATGTGCACCGATCCGGTGCTGCTCTGCCTCGACGAGCCCGCCGCCGGGCTCAATCCGCGCGAGAGCCACGAGCTCAACGAGCTGCTGATCTCGATCAAGAAGGAGCACGCCACCTCGATCCTGCTGATCGAGCACGACATGACCGTTGTGATGGAGATTTCCGACCACGTGATCGTACTCGATTACGGCGTGAAGATTTCCGACGGCACGCCGGAAGCGGTGCGCAACGACCAGAAGGTGATCGCGGCCTATCTCGGCGTCGAGGGCGACGAGGTGGAGAAGGTCGAAGCGGAGGTCGGGCTATGAGCCTCCTCTCCGTGCGCGGCGTCACCACCTGCTACGGCAAGATCGTCGCGCTGCGCAACGTCGACATCGACGTCGCCGACGGCGAGATCGTCACCCTGATCGGCGCGAACGGCGCCGGCAAGTCGACCCTGATGATGACGATCTTCGGCAATCCGCGCGCGCGCGAAGGCGCGATCGTGTTCGACGGGCACGACATCACCAGGTTGCCGACCCACGAGATCGCGCGGCTGCGCATCGCGCAGGCGCCGGAAGGCCGCCGCATCTTCTCGCGCATGACGGTGATGGAAAACCTGCAGATGGGCGCGATCGTCTCCGAGGAGACGAATTTCGCCGCCGACCTCGAACGCATCTTCACGCTGTTCCCGCGGCTGAAGCAGCGGCTGCACCAGCGCGGCGGGACGCTCTCCGGCGGCGAGCAGCAGATGCTCGCGATCGCCCGCGCCCTGATGGCGCGCCCGCGCCTCTTGCTGCTCGACGAGCCCTCGCTGGGTTTGGCGCCGCTGATCGTGCGGCAGATCTTCGACGCCATCCGCGAACTCAACCGGCGCGAAAAGCTCACCGTGTTCCTGGTCGAGCAGAACGCCTTCCATGCGCTCAAGCTCGCGCACCGCGGCTACGTGATGGTCAACGGCGCGATCACGCTGTCCGGCACCGGCAAGGAGCTGCTCGAGCGGCCGGAGGTGAAATCGGCGTATCTGGAGGGTGGAAGGCAAGAAGTGCAGCCCGCCGAGGAGGCCAAATGAGCGGCATCCTCTACGAGGAAGACTATTTCGGCCTGTTCCTGCTGGTGACCGTGGTGATGGGCGGGGGCGCCGCCTGGCTGTCCGGCCGCGCGATCGCCGCCACCTGGCGGCCGTGGCTGCATGTCGCCGGCTACATGCTGATTCTCGGGGGCGCGGTGCGGTTCATCCATTTCGCGCTGTTCGAGGGAACGCTGCTGTCGCCTCAGTACTACGCCGTCGACACGGTCGTTTGCCTGTTCTTCGGGTTCCTCGGCTTCCGCGCGACCCGTGCCGCCCAAATGACGACGCAATACCGCTGGATCAATGCGCCGGCGGGATGGCTGCGCTGGACGCGGCGAACCGCCACAATCCCGGGAAACCGCCCGGAGACGGGGTGACTTTTACGGGGTTTGGCGCTTCAATCGGACCTAGAGGCAGTCGCGTCGGCGTTTGGCGCCGGATGGCCTCGTGCCATTGTCACAAGGGGAGATGCGGATGAAGAGAATTACCACGCTTGGCCTCGCGCTCGGCGCGGCGATCGTGCTCGCCGGCTCGGCGCATGCACAGATCAAGATGGGCGTCGCCGGCCCGCTCACCGGTCCGAACGCCGCGTTCGGCGCCCAGCTCAAGAACGGCACCGACCAGGCGGTCGAGGACGTCAATGCCGCCGGCGGCATCATGGGCCAGAAGATCACCGTCAGCTACGGCGACGACGTCTCCGATCCGAAGCAGGGCGTGTCGGTCGCCAACAAGTTCGCCGGCGACGGCATCAAGTTCGTGGTCGGCCACTTCAACTCCGGCGTCACCATGCCGGCGTCGGAGGTCTATCAGGAGAACGGCATCCTCGAGATCACGCCGTCCGCCACCAACCCGAAGATCACTGAACGCGGCATGTGGAACATCTTCCGCACCTGCGGCCGCGACGATCAGCAGGGCGCGGTGGCCGGCGCCTATATCCTGAAGAACTACAAGGGCAAGAAGGTCGCCCTCGTGCACGACAAGACCACCTACGGCCAAGGCCTCGCCGACGAGACCAAGAAGGCGATGACCAAGGGCGGCATGAAGGAAGTCCTCTATGAGGGCGTGAACCTCGGCGAGAAGGACTTCTCCGCGCTCGTCTCCAAGATCAAGGCCTCCGGCGCCGAGCTCGTCTATTGGGGCGGGCTGCACACCGAAGGCGGGCTGATCGTGCGCCAGATGCGCGACCAGGGCGTCAAGGCCGTGCTGATGGGCGGCGACGGCATCACCTCGGACGAGTTCGCCAGCGTCGGCGGCCCGGGCGTCGAGGGCACGCTGATGACCTTCGCCCCCGATCCGCGCAAGCGCGCCGAGGCGAAGGCGATCGTGGAGAAATTCCGCGCCAAGAAGTTCGAGCCGGAAGCCTACACGCTCTACAGCTATGCCGCGGTCGAGATCATCAAGCAGGCCGCCGAGCAAGCGAAGTCGCTTGACCCGAAGAAGGTCGCCGACGTGATCCGTTCGGGCAAGAAGTTCAAGACCGTGATCGGCGAGATGGGCTACGACAAGAAGGGCGACATCACCCGTCCGGACTATGTGATGTACGTCTGGAAGAAAGACGCGAGCGGCAAGATCACCTACGTCGAGCTCGACAACAAGGGCTCTTGATCCTTCGATCTCCTTGAAGCGCTACCAACGCCCGCTCCAATCGGAGCGGGCGTTTTGCGTTTCGCGCCATTGCGCGGCGCAAATTCTCGGCTAACGATGGCGGGAAAGAGGATCCGATGACCAACCTCCACGATCTATCCGCCGTCGAATTGCTCAAGCACTACCGCGCGAAAACGCTCTCGCCCTCCGAAGTCTTCGCCGATCTCGAGGCGCACATTTCGCGCTGGGAGCCGCACATCAAGGCGCTCTACGCCTACGATCCGGAAAGCGCGCGCAAGGAAGCCGCGGCCTCGACGCAGCGCTGGGCGAAAGGCTCAGCCGCCGGGCCGCTCGACGGCGTACCGGTCACCGTGAAGGAGAACATCGCCTCGAAAGGCATCCCCGTGCCGCTCGGCACCGCCGCGATGCCGCTCACCCCCGCCGCGCAGGACGCGCCCCCGCCCGCTCGGCTGCGCGAGGCCGGCGCCATCATCTTCTCCAAGACCACGATGCCCGACCTCGGCATGACCTCGTCGGGCGTGTCGAGCTTCCACCCGCTCACCCGCAATCCGTGGGACCTGACCAAGAACCCCGGCGGATCGAGCTCCGGCGCGGGCGCCGCAGGCGCCGCCGGCTACGGCCCGCTGCATGTCGGCACCGACATCGGCGGTTCGGTGCGCCTCCCCGCCGGCTGGTGCGGGCTGGTCGGGCTCAAGCCGAGCCTCGGGCGCGTCCCGATCGACCCGCCCTATGTGGCGCGCTGCGCCGGTCCGATGACCCGCACCGTCGACGACACCGCGCTGCTGATGACCGTGCTGGCCAAGCCCGACCATCGCGACGGCATGAGCTTGCCAGTCCAGGACATCGACTGGACGAACCTGTCGGCCGGACTGAAGGGCAAGCGCATCGGGCTGCTGCTCGACGCCGGCGTCGGCATGGCAGTCGAGCCGGAGGTTAAGGCCGCGGTCGAGGCCGCGGCAAAATGGTTCGCGGATCAAGGCGCGATCGTCGAGCCGGTCGCGCCGCTGATGACGCGGGCCATCATGCAGGGCCTCGATACGTTCTTCCGCGTGCGCTCATGGGCCGACATCGAGCCCATGCCCGCCGAAACACGCGCGAAAATCCACCCCTACACGCTGACATGGGCCGAAGGCGGCGCGAAGCTGTCGGGCGTCGATGCCATCCGCGGCTTCAACCAGACCATGGAGCTGCGCCGCCTCGCCGCGCTCGTGTTCGGCACGATCGACTACCTGGTCTCGCCGACCGCGCCGCTGCCGGCCTTTGCGGCGGAGAACTGCTCGCCCGGCAACGATCCGCAGCGCCCGTTCGAGCACATTGCGTTCACGGTGCCATGGAACATGACCGAGCAGCCGGCGGTGTCGATCAACGCGGCGTTCACGGCGTCGGGCCTGCCGATCGGCGTGCAGATCATCGGCCGCCGCCACGACGATCACGGCGTGCTGAGGCTCGCCAAGGCCTGGGAGACCGCGCGCGGGCCGATCACCAAGTGGCCGAAGCCGCCTGCGGCCGCCGGCGGAGCATGAGCTACACCGGCATCCACCCTGCGCGACGGAAGCATTCGCTGCTTGCCGGGCTCTTCAGGAAGGCGAGGAAGCCCCGGGCGGCATCGGGAGCGGCGGCGGAGGCCGAAACAGCCCCGGAGTAGACGCTGACGACCTGCACTTCGGGCGCGAGATAGCCGGCAAACTGCACGCCCTTCGCCCCGATCAGCTCGGTCGCCTGCGTCAGGCCGAGCGTCGCGTCGCCCGACGCCACGGCATGCACGACATCCTTTCCGGTTCTCGACAGAACGCCGCTTTCGTTCATCTGGCGGGCGACATCAAGGCGTTCGAACAGCTTCGCGATCAACGGCCCGGACGTGCCGCCTCCCTTCGGGTCGATGAAGGCGACCCGCGTCGCCGAGATCAGCGCCGTACGCACCCCCGCCGCGCTGCTCAAGTCCGGCAACGGTAGTCCCGCCCGAACCGCGATGCCGAGGCCGACGCGTCCAACCTCCGCCGCGGTACCCGCATCGGCGAGCCCGGCAGCCGCGAGATGAGCGATCCCGGCCGCCGACGTGAGGACGACATCGACGGCCTCCCCGGCTTCGA
Source organism: Xanthobacteraceae bacterium (assembly GCA_035277225.1). GTDB lineage: Bacteria > Pseudomonadota > Alphaproteobacteria > Rhizobiales > Xanthobacteraceae > PALSA-894. The sequence goes on along the minus strand of DATEKY010000517.1, from coordinate 864 downwards.
GACGCTTGATCACGCCGGCCGCATTCGCGACCGCCAACTCGGCCCGCATGCCGGTCTCGCGGCTGAAAACCGGGATGAGCTCGTTGAGGACATGCTCGTAGGCTCCAGCCGCCGTGACGTGCAACGGGTTCGCAGTACTCATGTGCGGCTCATCCGATCTTCCCCAGGACTGGAAACGTCTCCAGCAGCCAGTAGCTCGCGTCGGTGACGAAACCGGTGAGGAACGCGACGCCGGTCAGCACCAGCAGCGCCCCCATCGTCTTCTCGACCATCGGCAGATAGGCGCGAAAACGCGCGAGGAACTTCGCGAACGGCTCGACCGCGAATGCCGCCGCAAGGAACGGAATGCCGAGGCCGAGCGAATAGATTGCGAGCAGGCCAGCGCCCTTGGTGACGGTCGCCTCGCTCGCCGCGATCGCCAGGATCACGGCCAGGATCGGCCCGATGCACGGGGTCCAGCCGAACGCAAATGCAAGCCCCATCACATAGGCGCCCCACAGCCCGACCGGCTTTTGCACCTGCGCGCGCTTCTCGCGGTACATCAACGCGATCCGCGTCACGCCGAGGAAATGCAGCCCCATGATGATGATGACGACGCCGGCCGCGATCGCGAGCTTGTCCGCATAGGCGCGGATCAGCGAGCCGAACGCGCTGGCGCTCGCGCCGAGTGCGACGAACACCGTGGTGAAACCGGCCACGAACAGGCACGCGGCGCCGACCGTTTCCCAGCGCACCCGTAGCTCCGGTTCCTCATCGGCGAAGCGCTCCAGCGACGTGCCTGCCAGATAGACGAGATAAGGCGGCACCAGCGGTAACACGCAAGGCGACAGGAAGCTCAGCAGCCCGGCGAACAGGGCGGCGAAA
>DATEKY010000516.1:0-2480 GCA_035277225.1 Xanthobacteraceae bacterium | reverse complement strand
GCCGACAAGTATCACGGCGTGGTCAAGTTCGACGTCGTCACCGGCGTGCAGGCCAAGGCCAAGTCCAACGCGCCGGCCTATACGAAGGTGTTCGCCGAAAGCCTGATCAAGGAAGCCCGCAAGGACGACAAGATCGTCGCGATCACGGCGGCGATGCCATCGGGCACAGGCCTCGATCTGTTCGGCAAGGCGTTTCCCGAGCGCACCTTCGACGTCGGCATCGCCGAGCAGCATGGCGTCACCTTCGCGGCCGGGCTCGCGACCGAAGGCTACAAGCCCTTCGCCGTGATCTATTCGACCTTCCTGCAGCGCGCCTATGACCAGGTGGTGCACGACGTCGCGATCCAGCGCCTGCCGGTGCGCTTTGCGATGGACCGGGCTGGTCTGGTCGGCGCCGACGGCCCGACCCACGCCGGCTCGTTCGACACCGCCTATCTCGGCTGCCTGCCGGGCTTCGTCGTCATGGCGGCGGCCGACGAGGCCGAGCTGGTGCACATGGTGGCGACGCAAGTCGCGATCGACGATCGTCCGTCGGCGCTGCGCTATCCGCGCGGCGAAGGCGTCGGCTGCGAGATGCCAGAGTTCGGCGTTGCGCTCGAGATCGGCAAGGGCCGCATCGTGCGCGAAGGCCACAAGGTCGCGCTGCTTTCGTTCGGCACGCGCCTCGCCGAATGTTTGAAAGCGGCCGACGAGCTCGCCCAGCTTGGATTGTCCACCACGGTCGCGGATGCGCGCTTCGCGAAGCCTCTCGACACCGAGCTGGTGCTGCGGCTTGCGCGCGAGCACGAAGTGCTGGTCACGATCGAGGAAGGCTCGATCGGCGGTTTCGGCACCTATGTGATGCAGACGCTCGCCGAGGAGGGCGCGCTCGATCGCGGCGGGCTGAAGGTGCGCATGATGGTGCTGCCCGACACGTTCATCGATCAGGACTCGCCGAACGCGATGTACGCCAAGGCCGGCCTCGACGTGAAGGGCATCGTGGCGAAGGTGTTCGAGGCGCTCGGCCGCGAGAAGATCAGCCCGATCAAGCGGGCGTAGAGCGCGCTGCTTTCACGACGCCGTTTCTGCTAAATCAGGCGCATGACCACGCGCAAACGCGCCGATGTGCTGCTTGTCGAACGCGGGCTGTTCGACAGCCGCACGCGCGCGCAGGCCGCGATCGCGGCGGGGCTCGTCACCGCCGACGGGGTGATGTTGCGCAAGGCTTCTGAAAGCATTTCCGCCGACGCGCAAATAGAAGCGAGCGATCATCCGTGGGTGTCGCGCGGCGCGCTCAAGCTGATCGCGGCGCTGGATCATTTCGGCTTCGACCCTTCCGGCCGCGTCTGTCTCGATGTCGGAGCGTCGACCGGCGGCTTTACCGAGGTGCTGCTCGCGCGCGGTGCGCGGCATGTTTACGCGGTCGACGTCGGGCGCGACCAGCTGCACGCGCGGTTGCGCGGCGATCCGCGCGTCACCTCGCTGGAGGAAACTGACATTCGCACGCTCGATCCGGCGCGGCTGGCCGAGCCACCCGACTTCGCCACGGTCGATGTCAGCTTCATCTCGCTCAAGCTGGTGCTGCCGGCGCTCGGTCGCCTGCTGCCCCGTCCCGCGCAACTTGTCGCGCTGATCAAGCCGCAATTCGAGGCGGGCAGGGCACATCTCAAGAAGGGCATCGTGCGCGATCCGGCCGTGCACACGGCCGTGTGTGACGACATCGTGGCGTTCGCGGCTTCGCTCGGCTGGCAGGTGAGCGGAATCATTTCTTCACCGATCGAGGGCGGCGAGGGCAACAAGGAATTCCTGCTCGGCGCCCGCATGCATTGATTCATCAATGCGGCGAATGGCCCCGACACAAAATCGTCACTTCCCATCATGGCGTGCCCGACTATGTTGCGCGCCATGACATCGCCGGGAACGATCGCCGTGGGCGCCTCGCCCGCGGACAAGAGGATTTGGCGCGACGAGCTGACCGAAACGGTCAAGCTCGCGCTGCCGATCGCGCTGACGCAACTCGGCCAGATCGCCATGATGACCAGCGATCTCGCGCTGATCGGCCGCCTCGGCGATCAGGCGGTCGCCGCCGCTGCGCTCGCACACACCGTGCTGTTCACCGTGTTCGTGGTCGGCATGGGCATCGTGTCGGCGGTGACGCCGCTCGCCTCGCAATATTACGGCGCGCGCCAGCCGCGCATGGTGCGCCGCGCGTTGCGCGTCGGGCTGTGGGCTTCGGTCATCCTCGGCGTGCCGCTCACCGTCGCGCAATTCTGGGGTGGCGAGCTGCTCGTTGCGTTGGGCCAGTCGCGCGAGTCGGCCGATTTCGCGCAGCGCTATCTGCTCGGCATCGCCTGGTGCGTGGTGCCTGGCTGGTTCTTCATGGCGCTGCGCAACTTCATGGGCGCGGTGAACCGCCCCGAGCCCGGACTGTGGATCACGCTGGTGGCGATCCCGGCGAACGCGCTGCTCGCCTATGCGCTGATCTACGGCGCGTTCGGCCT
>DATEKY010000515.1:0-4519 GCA_035277225.1 Xanthobacteraceae bacterium | reverse complement strand
CGTGGACGATTCCTATTTCGAGGTCGTCACCACCGCCGAGGATGTCGGCCAGAGCGGCGACATCATCGTGCGCACGCTGATCCAGGGCGGCATGCAGGTGATGCAGGCGATGGTCGAAGTCGGCGCCGAGACCAATCTGGTCACCGGACTGCTGACGGCCGGCGCGCTGACCTCCTCGCCCGGCATCCTGGCGATGCTGGAAGACCGCTTCACCGCCTCCGCGCGCCGCGCCGAGAAGCATCTCGCGAAGCTGCCGCCCGGCACGAAGTTCGAGCCGTTGAAGCAGCGCGTGCGCGAGCTTGCGAAACAGGCCGATTTCAAGGCGCGCAGCGGCGGCGAAAGCGAGATGGAGCGGCTCACCAAGGTATTCCGCGCGCACGAGCAACTCACCAACCTGCTGATCGGCCTGATCGACGACCTCAACTTCGACGTCGTGATGCAGAGCGAGGAGGCGGTGAAGCGGTCGAGCAAGCTGATCAGGGATCTGGTGGCGAACCAGATCGCGGGATTGCGCAATGCGCTGGAGATCGCGGCGCAAAGCCACCTGCTCACCAGCCTGATCAGCGAAGCCGCGATCGCGAAGGACCCCGCGTCGCTGGTGCCGCTGCAGGACCGCTTCAAGGCGGCGAGCGATCTGCTGGTCAAGGCGTCGGCGAAGATGCCCGACAAGGAGCTGAAGCAGACCATCGCCGACATGCTCGCCTTCGGCCAGAACGGGGAGAGCGTGTTCGCGCTGCGCAGCGCGGAGATCGAGGCGGCGGCGCGCGCCGACAAGACCATCGAGGAGAACGTGACGATCCAGCGCGCGCTCGACCGCGCGGTCGCGGTGCTGGTCGGCGAAGCCGAGAAGTCGATGCAGAGCGGGTCGGCCAAGCTGGTGGAGGACCTCGGCCGCAACCGCACGCTGCTGATGATCGTCGCGGCGGCGAGCTTGCTCGTCGCCGGCGGCATCGGCGTGTTCTACGTGCAGCGCCGGCTGGTCCGGCGGCTGACCTCGATCGGCGATGCGATGCGCCGCCTCTCGTCGGGCGAAACCGAGCTTACCGTCCCGGCCGCGGCCGACAACGACGAGATCGGCGAGATGGCGCGCTCGCTCGAAGTGTTCCGCTCGGGCGAGATCGACCGCCGCACGATGGCGGCGCGCCAGGAGAACGAGCAGGCCGCGCAACGCGAGCGTGGCGCGGCGATCGAGCGGATGATCGGCGAATTCCGCGCAACCGTCACGTCGGTCATCACGGCGGTCAGCGACAATGTCGGCCGCATGGAGACGACCGCGCGCACGCTCTCGAGCATCGCGGCGGAAGCCGACAACCAGGCGCGCGCGGCCTCGGCCTCGTCGGAGCAGACCTCGTCGAACGTGCGCAGCGTGGCCGGCGCGACCGAAGAGCTCGGCGCCTCGATCCTGGAAATCAGCGACCAGGCCGCGCAGGCCAACAGCGTGGTCGAGCGCGCGACGGTGATCGCGCAGAGCGCCGATCAGCTGGTCGGGCAATTGTCGAGCGGCGCGAGCCGCATCGGCGACGTGATCAAGCTGATCCGCGCGATCGCCGAGCAGACCAACCTGCTGGCGCTCAACGCCACCATCGAGGCGGCACGCGCCGGCGACGCCGGGCGCGGCTTCGCGGTGGTCGCCTCGGAGGTCAAGACGCTTGCGAGCCAGACCGCCAAGGCGACCGAGGAGATTTCCGGGCAGATCGGCGCCATCCAGGGCTCGACCGCGCAGGCGGTCGAGGCGATCCGCCAGATCACCGGCGTGATGGGCGACATCAGCCGCTTCACCTCGACGATCGCGGCCTCGGTCGAGGAGCAGAGCGCGTCGACCCAGGAAATCGGCCGCAACGTGCACGAGGCCGCGACCGGCGCGCGCGAGCTCGCCGGCAACATGGCGACGGTGACCGAGGCGATCGAGGAGACCAACCGTTCCGCGACGCATGTGCTCGACGCCTCGAGCGCGCTCACCGCACAGGCCGGGACGCTGCAGCAGGCGGTGGACGACTTCCTCGACCGGGTGGCGGCGGCCTAACCCGCCTCGTCCTATTGCTGGACGAGCCCGACGTTGAGCGGTGACAGGTCGCCGATCAGGCGGACCGCGATCGCCTCGGCCGGGAACAGCTTGCGGATCTCGCGCGGCAGGTCCTCGCGCCACCGCGGCTGCTTCTCGCCGAGCTGGGCGAGATGCTCGCGCGCAAGCGCCGGCTTGCCGCTCTGCACGGCGACGAGGGCGTGTGCCAGCAGACCAAGCGAGAACCGATCCAATACGATCTGCGAGGCGTGCATCGCGGCGCCACGCTGATCGTCGGACAGATAGGCTGCGAGGAACAGGTAGAATTCGAGCCAGCCCGGCCTGACCGCGCCACCCTGCGCGGCCTCGCGCAGGTAGCGGGCGCCCTTCTCGACATGGCCGAGCGCGATCAGCCGCGCGCCGTAGCAGCCGAGCACGCTCGGGTGGTACGGGTTGAGCGTGACCGCCTTCTCGCCGGCTTCCAGCGCCAGCGCGTATTCGCCGCGCATGAACAGCGTATCCATCAGCGCCTGATGGGCGTGCGCACTGCCGGGCGTGACCTCGACTGCGCGGCGCGCGGCGCGCAGGGCGCGCTCGAGCGGCGGCTCGTCGCCGGCGCGCGGATTGAGGCCGCGGCGATGCTCCTGCAGCACGATCTCGGCGAGCGCCGCAAAGCCCGCCGCGAAACTCGGATCGGCCTCGGTGGCGCGCTCCAGGCAATCGCGCACGCGGGCGTGCTGGCCGACGTCCAAGGTGCGCCAGTAGTCGTAGGAATCGATCAGGCAGCGATAGCGCGGGTCGCCGCTCGCCGAGGCAATGTGCAGCGAGCGCTCGCGCGCGTGAATGATGCCGTAGGGCTGGGCGAGCGCGACCGTCACCTCGCGGACGATCGCCTCTTCGGCGCCGGCATCATCGTCATGACGCATGCGCGCAAAGGTGCGGGCAAAGGCGATCCGGCCGTCGGACAGGTCCGCCAGCCGGAGCGCGAGGCTGATCTGACCGCTTTTGTTCGTCTCGAGGCTCGCCATCAGGGCGTAGTGGCTCGCTTGCGTATCGGTCAGGCCGGCGCGCTGGCGGTCGGCGTCCGATGGCGGGCCGCTGATCACCGCGATCTCGTCGAAGCGCGCGAGCGCATCGCGCACCTTGCCGCGCAGCCGGTCGGCCTGCGCGGCTCCGGCATTGCCGACCGGCTGGAATGCGCCGACGTAGATCACCGGATAGGCGGCCGTCGAGCGCGCAGCCTGCTCGCCGGGACGCGATGGTGCGATCGCAGGTGCGGTATTCGGGTTCGGTGTGTTGAAGTCGAAAGCAAGATCGAGTCCGCCATAGATGCTTCCACCGAGGGCGACGAGCACAAGCCCTGCCGCAATGCGCGGCCAGTTCGCGCTGCGCCAGCGCGCGCGGCGCGGCGGCTCCTGGACCGAAGCCGGAGGCGGCTCAACCAGCGCGACGGGATCGGCGGGCGCGACCCGGCGGAACGTCGGCACGTAGTTGCCGAGCGGCAGATCGATCGCGACCGGATCGTGCTTGCCGCCATTGTCGTAGTAGCGCGCAAGCGCGCGCCGCAGGCGCATCGCCTCGACGCGCACGATCGGATCGGATTGCGGATCGAAATTATCGGCGCGCCCGAGCGCCTCGACCGCGATGGTGTAGCCCTTGATGCGGTCGGCCGCGCCACGCAGCGTTGCTTCGACGACATAGCGCAGGAACGCGACGAGTTGCGGCGATCCGCGGAACGCCTCGCTCGCAGCCATACGTTCCAGCGCGGCACGGATTTCATCCGCGCACGGTGGGGCGTCTACCTGCGCTTCAACCCCCGGCATCGCTCTGCCGCTTCCCCCGACTCCCGCGGAATCGAGCCATCATCCGTTTGGATGATCGTCCGCCGGAATCGTTGTGTTTTCAATGCCTACGCTTGCAGCCCAGATATACGACGTGTGCAACCTTATAAGAACCAACACATGTTATACAATTTTCGGTTTGCAAACCGGTCCCTCCGATCACTTATGTTTCTGTTTCGCCTTGAGAATTTGCACCGGCCGAGCGATGGGTGCGGCAATTGGTCTGTGTATTGCGCGCTCGGGTGGGCAAATTCCCGCGCCGCTCATTGGGCGCATTCCGCGTGCGCCGCGGGCTTGGTATAGACGTCGTGGACTCAAGGAGAACAACAATGTCGCTTGCCGCCCGCCCGCTCGCATCCGTCCCGAACGATCTGGAAGCCTTCTGGGTGCCGTTCACCCCGAACCGCGCCTTCAAGAAGGCGCCGCGGCTGATCGTGCGCGCGAAGGACATGCACTACTACACGGTGGACGGCAAAGCCGTGATCGACGGCTCGGCCGGCATGTGGTGCTGCAACGCCGGCCATAACCGCGGGCCGATCGTCGAGGCGATCCAGCAGCAGGCCGCCGAGCTCGATTACCCGCCGGCCTTCCAGTTCTCGCACCCGAAGGCATTCGAGCTTGCCAGCCGCATCGCGGCGCTCGCGCCCGCCGATCTCGACCATGTGTTCTTCTGCAA
>DATEKY010000514.1:0-3998 GCA_035277225.1 Xanthobacteraceae bacterium | reverse complement strand
TTCCGCAATGCGCCCGACTACATCATGCTGGTGTGGGTGCACTTCGTGCTGCCGCTGCTGATCGGCATGCTGATCCGGCGCCGCGTCGAATTCCATCCCTTCGTCTCGGCCGTCATTGCGCTCGGCTTCGTCTACAGCGGCTATTTCGCCGAAGCGTTCCGCGCCGGCATCCAGGCAATCCCGCAGGGCAATCTCGACGCCGGCCGCGCCTTCGGCATGTCTGAGCGGCTGATCCTGTGGCGCATCATCCTGCCGCAGGTGGTGCGGCGCATGCTGCCCGAGGCGCTCAATCTCTTCATCTCGATGTTCAAGGCGACCACGATCGTCTCGCTGATCGCCGTTCCGGACCTGATGTACAACGTCTCGATGGTGATCCAGCAGGAGATGCGGCCGCTGCCGCTCTATACCGGCGCGGCGATCACCTACTTCCTCATCATCTTCGCCCTGTCGGTCGGCGTGCGCCATTTCAGCGAACGCTGGCGCCGCAAGATCATGGCGTGAGCCGATGGGCAACTGGGAACGCCTCGTCTGGAATCAGCGCGATGTCCTGCTCGCAGGCCTGGCCGTCACGGTCGAGGTCTGCGTCATCGCCTTCGTCGCGGCGATCGTCGGCGGGCTCGTGCTGTGCCTGATCCGGCTCTACGTCGCGCCATTGCGGCCGCTCGCGATCCTGCTGATCGAGTTCTTCCGCGACACGCCGATCTTCGTGCAGCTGATGTGGGTCGCCTACGTCTGGCCCGAGATCTTCGGCTTTCCCAACACGTTCTTCAACGCCGGCTGGCTGGCGCTCGGGCTGCAGTCGAGCGGCTACCTCGCCGAGACCTTCCGCGCCGGCATCGAGGCGGTGCCGCGCGGCCAGCGCGATGCGGCGTTCTCGGCCGGCATGTCGCAGCGCCAGACGTTCGCCCGCATCGTGATGCCGCAGGTGCTGCTCGCGAGCGCGCCCTCGATCGTCAACCAGTTCACCGTGATCGTGAAATCCTCGACGCTCATTTCGGTCATCACCGTGCCCGACCTGATGTCGCAGTCGCAGAAGCTCGTGAACGTCTGGTACGAGCCGATCGAGATTTTGACCGCGACGGCGGCGATCTACATCGCGTTCGTGTTTCTGATCTCGCTGACCGGCAAGCTCCTCGCCGACCGGCTGCGCCTGCGCTACGGGCTGGCGGCATCATGATGAAACCCGACGCCTGTCATCCCGGGCGACGTCGCGCAGCGGCGGAGACCCGGGATCCATCGTGAGGCCGGCGCGATTTGCCAAATGGATCCCGGCTCTCACTTCGCTCGGCCGGGATGACAATTCCGAACATCACCGGCTGCGCCTGCGCTACGGGCTGGCGGCGTCTTGATCGTTTTCGTTTGACTTGTGAATCACCGGTCTCTCGAGTTCGCAGCCCGGTGGCTCCATCCGGGCTACGCGCTGCGTTTGTCGGCGCCAAGGAGGTTGTGCATAATGTATCTGAACGTCAAAGTTGTTTTTCTGCGAATTGAACGGGCGATTATTTAACAAAAACAATAGCTTGTAGTTTTGGCGGCGGCCGCAAAACTACCCGAACATCCGCGGGGCCCACATCACGATCTCGGGCCAGATGCAGATCATCGCGATCATGATCAGCAGCGCGATCACGAACGGCGCCGAGCCCTTCTCGACGTCGGTGAGCTTGCCGCGTCCGCGGATGCCCTGGATGACGAACAGGTTGATGCCGAACGGCGGCGAGATCATCGCGGTCTGGATCAGCAGCACGATGAGGATGCCGTACCACACCGAGTCGTAGCCGGCCTGCACCATCAGCGGTGTCGTGATCGGGATGGTCGAGATCATCATCGAGAGCTCTTCCATGAAGGTGCCGAGCACCAGGTAGAGCGCGATCACCGCCATCAGCACCTGCACCGGCGAGAGCTGATACATCGTGATCAGGCGGCTCAGCTGCTGCGTCAGCCCGATGGTCTGGATGATCACGTTGAGGAAGAACGCGCCGATCAGGATCGCCACCACCATCGCGGTGGTGCGCACCGTCGCCTCGCACACGTCGCGCAGCATCACGAGCGACAGCCGCCCGCGCCATGCCGTGATCGCCAGCGCGCCGACGATGCCGACCGCGGCGGCCTCGGTTGCGGTCGCGACGCCGTAGAAGATCGAGCCGATCACGATCGCGAGCAGCACCAGCGGCGGCAGCAGGTCGGGGAGCGTGCGGATGCGCTCCTCCCATGAGGTCTCGATCTTGTTGCCGCCCCAGTGCGGCTTCCAGATGCAGGCGATCAGCACGGTCAGGCTGAACAGCACGGTGAGGATAAAGCCGGGCAGGAAGCCCGCGAGATAGAGCTTCGGCACCGAGGTGTCGGTCATCACGCCGTAGATGATCATGTTGATCGAAGGCGGGATCAGGATGCCGAGCGTGCCGCCGGCGGCGAGCGTGCCGAGGAACAGCGGCTCGTTGTATTTGTGCTTGTCGATCTCGCCCATCGCGACGACGCCGATGGTCGCCGCGGTCGCGACGCTCGATCCCGACACCGAGCCGAACAGCGCGCAGGCGCCGACGTTGGAATGCATCAGCCCGCCCGGCAGCCACGACAGCCACTGCATCAGCGAGGAATACATCCGCTCGGCGATGCCGCTGCGCAGCAGGATCTCGCCGAACATGATGTAGAACGGGATCGCGGTGAGGATGAAGTTGCTGGTGGTCGACCAGGTCAGCTCGCCGAGGATGCGGGTCATCGGCATCGAGGAATAGAACTGGTTCAGCAGCACCCCGGTCAGGCCCATGCCGGCCGCGACCGCGATCGAGCTGCCGAGGATGATCAGCAGCGTGATCAGTGAAACTGCGGCGGTCACGGCTTGCGCTCCTGCTCGCGTTCTTCGCGCTCTTTTTCTTCACGTTCCTGCGCGAACGCCTTCTCGACGTTGATGACTTCTTCCTGCGCCTCCGCGACCGCGGACTTGGAGCCGATCAGCGCGAACAATCCGTCGAGGTCGCCGGCCAGGAAGGCGGTCAGCCCGCGCGCGAGCAGCAGCACGCAGACCACGACGAAGAACGCGAGGCCGGCGACCCACAGGCCCTGCGGGAGGATCAGCGGCATCTGGATCTCGGAGAGCGAATGCGAGTCGGAGGTCCAGGACTGCTTGAACACGCCCCACGCGTAATAGGTGACCAGCGAGAAGAAGAAGATCAGCGCCGCAAGGCTCAACATGTCGAGCGCGGCGCGGACGCGGCTCCTTACCCGCACGTACACGGTGTCGATGCGGATGTGCGAGCGCGTCAGCACCGCGGCGGAGAGGCCCCAGGCGCTGGCGATCGCGAGCGCGTAGCCGGATAGCTCGTCCGCGCCGCCGAGCGTCTTCGAGATCGTGTAGCGCAGCGTGATGTCGATGCAGATCACGATCGAGGCGATCAGCAGCAGCGCGCCGCCGACGATCGCCCCGACCCGCGAAATCCCCGCGGCCATCGCCTGCAAGCGCTGCATTGGTCCCCCGCTCTTGATCGTCAGCTCACCGGACGAGCTTGCCGAGCAAGTCCCGCGCCAAGCCTCGCGCTCTCAAGGCGTCGGCGCTTTCAGCCCGAGGGTTTTGCCCACGGTCTCGTTCCACTCCTTCGCGCATTCGGCGCCGCAGCGCTTGGCCCAGCCGGCCAGCACCGCGCCCTCGAGCAGCTTCTTGTGCGTCTCGGCTTCCTCGGGCTTGACCGCCACGATGGTCGTCTTCGCCAGCTTGCCCATGGTGCAGGGCTGCTTGCTGGTGTTGCAGTTGTCGGCCTCGCCGGTCGTGGTCTTGATCGTCGCCCACATCTTGTCTTCGTAGGCCTTGAACTGCTCGGTGAGGAAGGCCTGCGTCTTTGCATCGAGCCGCTTCCAGGTGTCGAGGTTGACCGCCACCACGTTGATGCTCCAGCCGAGCGACATCGGGTAGATCGACTTGGTCACCTCGTTCCAGCCGGCGGTGTTGCCCGAAAGACTGCCCGTCACGCCGCAATCGACCACGCCGGCGCTGAGCGCCGGCACCA
>DATEKY010000513.1:0-6846 GCA_035277225.1 Xanthobacteraceae bacterium | reverse complement strand
AGAGCACGCTGCGCGCCGCGCTGAACGCAAAGGCGGCGGATCTCGAATTCATCGAGGCGCAGGCGCGGCTCACGCGCTACGCCGCGTGGGCGGCCGAATCGCCCTTCGCGTTCTACTCGCGCATTCTCGGCACCGACAAGGGCCGCGCGCGCTTCTACGCGCGGCTCGGACCGGAAGCCGCCGACGCGCTCGACGAGTTCCTCGAGCATGCGCTGATGTACGAGCGCGACGAGGCGCCGACCTTGCAGGGCTTCGTCGCCTGGCTGCGCGGCGGGATCGCACAGGTCAAGCGCGACATGGATATCGCGCGCGACGAAGTGCGCGTGATGACGGTGCACGGCGCCAAGGGCCTCGAGGCGCCGATCGTGATCCTCGCAGACACCACGACGGTGCCGAAGGGTCCGCGCGAGCCGCGCATGGTACCGCTGCCGGTCGCGAAATCCGCACCCGGCACGCCGGACCGGCTGGTCTGGGCCGGGCGGAAGGCGGACGATCCCGAGCCGGTCGCGGCCGCGCGCGCGGTCGCGGTGCGCGAGGCCGAGGATGAGCACCGGCGCCTGCTCTATGTCGGGATGACGCGCGCGGCGGATCGTCTCGTCATCGCAGGCTCGCGCGGCGTGAACCGCATCCCGCCCGGTTGCTGGTACGAGCTCGTGAGCGACGCGCTCAAGCCGGAGGCGGTGGAGGAAGCGACCGCCGAAGGCGCGGTCTGGCGCTGGCGCCAGAGGGGACCGGAAGCGGCCGCAGGCGTGTCGGCGGCTATCACTGCCGCGCGCCACGACGTGCCGGAGTGGCTGCACCAGCCGGTGCCGCCCGAACCGCGCAGCACGCGCGCGATCGCGCCATCGCTCGCGCTCGGGTCAGCGAAGGCCGACGCGCAGGCGCTCGCGCGCGGCCGCATCGTGCACCGGCTGCTGCAGGCGCTGCCGGCGCTGCCGTCCGAGCGGCGACGCGACGCCGCGCGGCAAACGCTCGCGCGCGCAAAGGTCGCGGATGCCGAGCAGGTTCTCGACGAAGTGCTGACGCTGATCGACGATCCGCGGTGCGCGGCCCTGTTCGCGCCGGGCTCGCGCGCCGAGGTCCCGATCGTCGGCATTCTCCCCGACGGCCGGCAGGTCTCCGGGCAGGCCGACCGTCTGGCGATCACCTCAAAAGACGTGCTGATCGCCGACTACAAATCGGACCGGATCGTGCCTGGCGGCATCGAACGGATTGCGCCGCATTACATCACGCAACTTGCGCTCTACCGCGCCGTGCTGGGCACGCTCTATCCGAATCACACCGTGCGCGCCGCGCTGGTGTGGACCGCCGGACCCGCTCTCACGGAGCTACCCCCGGCCGCGCTCGACGCCGCAATGTCAAGGCTTCCGGCGGCGCAAGACACCGTCGCGTGATGGCGCCTTGACGCTCCTCGGGCGCGTGCATAGCTTCGGTCAATCCAAGGGGCATGCGCCGCCCGCCAACCCAGAATACAGAGGTGCGCCATGAGCGTCTCGAAGGTTTCCGACGCGGATTTCGACGCCGAGGTGTTGAAGAGCAGCGAGCCGGTGGTGGTCGACTTCTGGGCCGAGTGGTGCGGCCCGTGCAAGCAGATCGCGCCCGCGCTCGACGAGATCGCCGGCGCGATGAACGGCAAGGTGAAGATCGTGAAGCTCGACGTGGACCGGAACCCGGCGACGGCGGCAAAATACGGCGTCATGTCGATCCCGACCCTGATGCTGTTCAAGAACGGCGAGCTCGCGTCGCGCCAGGTCGGCGCCGCGTCGAAGCAGAAGCTGGAGCAGTGGATCAACGCGTCGACCGCAGCCTGATCCTGCGCTAACAATTTTCTTTGGCAGACGGCCGGCTCGAAAAGCCGGCCGTTTGCGTTTACGGGTGGTGCCCTTCGAGTTCCACCGATGCTGAAGCCGCCTATCGCGCCGATGGAAGCCCGCTCGGTCGATGTCATACCGACAGGATCGGAGTGGCAATACGAGCCGAAATGGGACGGCTTCCGCTGCCTGGTCTTTCGCGACGGCGACAAGGTCGCGCTGCAGTCGAAATCCGGCAAGCCGCTGACGCGCTATTTCCCGGACGTCGTCGCTGCCGCGCAGGCGATCAAGGCGAAGCGCTTCGTGCTGGACGGCGAGATCGTGGTGCCGCGCGACGGCGCCTTCTCGTTCGACGATCTGCTGCAGCGGATCCATCCGGCGGCGTCGCGGATCGAAAAGCTGTCGCGCGAGACGCCCGCCCTGCTCATCGTGTTCGATCTGCTCGGGGATGAGCGCGGCAACGCGCTGCTCGACATTCCGCTCAGCGCGCGGCGGCCGAAGCTCGAGGCATTCGCGAAGAAGAACTTCGGCAAGGAGGACGTGCGGCTGTCGCCTGCGACGACGCGGCTTGCGGATGCCAAAGGCTGGCTGAAGAAGGTCGGCTCGACGCTCGACGGCATCATCGCCAAGCGGCGCGACGCGCCCTATGGCGCGGGCACGCGCGACGCGATGGTGAAGATCAAGAACTATCGCAGCGCGGATTGCGTTGTCGGCGGCTTCCGCTACGGGACCAACAGCCGCCTCGCCGGCTCGCTGCTGCTCGGCCTCTACGACGATGACGGCCTGCTGCACCATGTCGGCTTCACGTCGTCGATCGCGCGCGGCGACAAGCCCGCGCTGACCGCAAAGCTCGAAAAGCTGAAGGGCGCGGGCTTCAGCGGCAATGCGCCGGGTGGGCCGAGCCGCTGGTCGACCGAGCGTTCCGCCCAATGGGTGCCGCTCAAGCCCTCGCTCGTGGTCGAGGTCTGCTACGACCATTTCTCCGGCGAGCGCTTCCGTCACGGCACGCGGCTGATGCGCTGGCGCCCGGACAAGGCGCCGAAGCAGTGCACGATGGATCAGGTGAAGCAGAAGAAGGCGGATCTGATGAAACTGCTGGCGTAGCCCGCATGGAGCGCAGCGGAATGCGGGATCAGTCATGTGGATCGCGGAAGCCCCGGATTTCGTTTCGCTTCATCCGGGCTACACACGTCACACCGGCGCGGTGCCGTTGGCGGCAAGCACCTCGCCGGCGAGATAGAGCGAGCCGGTGATCAGAATGCGCGGCGGCGGATCGAAGCCGAGCCGCCCGATCGCCGCGAGCGCATCCTCGATGCTGTCGGCGGCGTCCGCCGGCATGCCGGCCGCCTGCGCGGCGGCAGCGATCTCGCCGGCCGGCGCGCCCTTGTCCTGGTGGACACGAACGCCGTAGACGCGGCGCACCAGGCCGGTGAAATTGCGCAGGAAGCCGTCGCGATCCTTGTTCGCCAGCATGCCGACGACCAGCACCAGCGGGCGCGACACGCGCTCTTCCAGATCGCCGAGCGCCGCCGCGACCGCACGCCCGCCGTCGGCGTTGTGCCCGCCGTCGAGCCAGATCTCCGCGCCAGCGGGCGCGAGCGCGACCAGGCTGCCCGTGGTCAGCCGCTGCAGCCGCGCCGGCCACTCGGCCCGCATCAACCCCTGCTCGACCGCCTTGATCGGAACGCGCACGCCGGCCGCACGCAGCGCCGCGATCGCGGTGCCGGCATTATCGAACTGATGACGCCCGAACAGCTTGGGCGGCGGCAGGTCGAACAGGCCCTGCTCGTCCGAATAGACCAGCCGCCCGTTCTCGACATTGGCGTGCCAGTGCTGGCCCGCGACATGCAGCGGCGCGCGCGCTTTCTCGGCAAGCCGTTCGAGCACGGCCGATGCCGCCGCCGTCTGCGGCGCGATCACGGCGGGAACGCCGTTGCGGAAAATCCCGGCCTTCTCGGCCGCGATCTTCTCCAGCGTGTCGCCGAGGAATTCGATGTGATCCATCGAGACCGGCGTCACGATGCTGGCGAGCGGCCGGTCGACCACGTTGGTGGCGTCGAGCCGGCCGCCGAGGCCGACCTCGAGCAGCAGCATGTCGGCCGGATGGCGCGCGAACAGCACGAATGCCGCCGCGGTTTCGATCTCGAACAGCGTGATCGGTGCATCGCCGTTCGCCTTCTCGCACTCGGCGAGCGCGTTGGCGAGCTCGGCATCGGAGACGAGCGCACCGCCGCCCGGACCGCCGAGGCGGAAACGCTCGTTCACCCGCACCAGGTTGGGTGAGGTATAGACGTGCACGTTCTTGCCGGCTGCCTCGAGCATCGCGCGCAGGAACGCGATGGTCGAGCCCTTGCCGTTGGTGCCCGCGACATGAATGACCGGCGGCACCCGGCGCTGCGGAGACCCGAGCCGATCCAGCACGCGCCACATCCGGTCGAGCGACAGGTCGATTCGCTTGGGATGCAGCGCCAGCAGCCGCGTCAGGATGGAGTCGACCTGAGTCATCTGGCGCGGCGTCATTCCGCCTGGGCAGGAGCCGGTGCCGGAAGCGCGTCCTGCGCGGGAGGCGGCACGGGCGCGGCTGTCGCGACCGTCGGCGCGCGGCACAGCAGCCGGCAGAGCCGCGCCAGCGTCGCGCGCAATTCATGGCGATGCACCACCATGTCGACCATGCCGTGGTCCTTGAGATATTCGGCGCGCTGGAAACCTTCGGGCAGCTTCTCGCGGATGGTTTGCTCGATCACGCGCGGGCCGGCGAAACCGACCAGCGCGCCGGGCTCCGCGATATGCACGTCGCCGAGCATCGCGTACGAGGCCGTCACGCCGCCGGTGGTCGGATTGGTCAGCACCACGATGTAGGGCTGGCGCGCCTCGCGCAGCATCTCCACCGCCACCGTGGTGCGCGGCAACTGCATCAGCGAGAGGATACCCTCCTGCATGCGCGCGCCGCCCGAGGCCGCGAACATGATGAAGGGTGTAGCCTTCTGCGCCGCGGTCTCCAGCCCTTTGACTACCGCCTCACCCGCCGCCATGCCGAGCGAGCCGCCCATGAAGTCGAAATCCTGCACCCCGATCACGACCCCGAGGCCGTCGAGCTTGCCGAAGCCGAGCTTGATCGCGTCGTTCAGGCCGGTCTTGGTGCGCGCATCCTTCAGCCGGTCGGTGTAGCGGCGCTCGTCGCGAAACTTGAGCGGGTCGACCGCCACCTCGGGCACGCCGATGTCAAACCAGGTCTCGCCGTCGAACATCGATTTGAGGCGCGCGGTCGCCCCCATCCGCATGTGGTAGTTCGACGAGGGGATGACGAACTGGTTCGCCTCGACGTCCTTGTAGAACACAAGCTGCCCGGTATCCGGGCACTTGATCCACATGTTCTCCGGCACTTCGCGCTTCAGCAGCGAGCGGATTTTTGGCCGGACGACGTTGGTGAGCCAGTTCATGCGCCCTGATGTAGTCCCGAAAACCGGACAAATCTAGGCGCGTTTGCGCGGCCGTTTGGGCTTTGTCCCGAGGCGAGCCAGCGCCCGCGTGGAGGGCATCCGCTTGTCCTGCGCGGCTTCCTCGCGCGCCAGATTTTCGATGATCGCGAGTAGCACGGCGCGCGCCGCCGCGATGTCGGCCTTGCGTACGCCGCGCGCCGCGACCGCGTTCACCTCCTCGGCGTGCGGCACCAGCACCCGTTTCAGCGCGCGGCCTTTGGGCGTGAGGAACACGTGGACCTTCTGGCGCCCCCCGGTGCGGCGGATATAGCCGAGCCGCTCCATGGCCTTGAGCGCCGAAAACGTCGTCGGCTCGGTGACGCCGGCCTCGTCGCTCAATTCGCGCTGGGTCAGTCCGTCGCCCTCCCAGAGAACGCGCAGGAAGGTCCAGTGGCCGAACGAGACCTTGTGCGCGGCGAGGCGCATCTGCAGCGCGCGGACGAGCGCACGCGTCGCGTCCTTCACCAGATGCGCGAGTCGATCGTCGGGTACGGCCTCGCGCCAGTGGCGCAGGATGGTCTGCGTGCGCGCACTCACGGCGCGACCTGATGCGCGAGCGCGATGTCGCGGCCTTCGCGCGAGGACTGCAGGATCGCGCGGCAGACCTCCAGCGTCGCCATCGCCCAGGCGCCGTCGTGGAGCGGCGGGGCGCCGTTCACCACCGCGGCGTAAAGCTCGTCGATGACCTCGGCGCGAGCAATGGTGGGCCGCGGCAACGGATCGAGGCGCGCGGCGCCGTCCTGGTAGATCATCACGCCGTTCGGCATCGGGCGCAGGTCGGCGCGCTCGCAGCTCACCACGATGGTGCCGAAGTGCTGGTGCGCGCGTGGCTGATTGCCGGCCGGCTGGCAATTCTCGCCGCCATAGTTGCGCGCGTTCTTGAACGCGGCTTCCTCCACAGCATTTGCGAACGACTGCGGCTTGCCGCCGTAGGGCCGCTTGGTCTGGCCCATCTCGCCGATCCAGGTCTGGAATTCGTCCGAGTCGAAGTGGCCGTAGCCGCCATAGGTCAGCGACGCGAACGCACCGCTCTCGAAAGTAAGCAGGGCCGAATAGGCGCCTTCGGTGGGGCGCGTCGCGTCCCAGGCGCCGGTTGCGGCGCGCACCGACGCCACGCGTCCGCCGCCGAGCAAGCGCACGATATCGACCTGATGCGCCGCCTGGTTGAACACCGCGCCGCCGCCCTGCGCGGTATCGAGTTCCTCGGGGCGGCGCGGGCGACGCAGGAAATCCGTATAATTCATCGCGTGGATCATGCGCACCGCGCCGTAGGCCCCGCTCGCGATCAGTTCGCGCGTGCGCAGGATCGGCGCATCGAAGGAATGGCTGTGGCCGACGACGAGGTACACGCCGGCACGCCGGGTCGCCTCGATCATCGCGGCACAATCCTCGAGCGTGATCGCCATCGGCTTCTCGACCAGGGCGTGCTTGCCGTGCTGCGCCGCCAGGATGGT
This sequence comes from Xanthobacteraceae bacterium, assembly GCA_035277225.1. Lineage (GTDB taxonomy): Bacteria > Pseudomonadota > Alphaproteobacteria > Rhizobiales > Xanthobacteraceae > PALSA-894. The sequence goes on along the minus strand of DATEKY010000513.1, from coordinate 102 downwards.
GTGCGCCGCATGATGCTGATGCGGTGTCGCGACGTAGACGATCTCCACCTCGGGGTCGGCGCAGAGATCCTCGACTGTCTCGTAGGCGTTTGCCGAGAAATC
>DATEKY010000512.1:0-4317 GCA_035277225.1 Xanthobacteraceae bacterium | reverse complement strand
CGTGAAGCTGCCGTCCGACGGCTATTTCGAGGTCTGGGCGCGCGCGACCGACGAGAAGGGCACGATGCAGCCGCATCAGGCCGGCTTCTGGAATCCGCAAGGCTACGGCGGCAACGCGATGCACCGCATCGCGGTGCTGGTGGGGTGATGGTGCGTTTGGGGTCTCTCGCGATTGCGGGCTTGCTGCTGACGGCGCCCGCAATCGCCCAAACCACCTTCACGCCGCGCGACGAGAGCCCCGAAGAGTTCGCCGCCGGCCCCGGGCGCGACGAGGCGTTCTACGCCTGCACCGCCTGTCACAACTTCAAGCTCGTGGCGGCGCAGGGCCTGAGCCGCGCCGGCTGGGACGACTCGATCAACCTGATGATCCGCCGCCACAACATGCCGCCGCTCGAAGGCAAGGACCGCGAGGTGGTGCTGAACTATCTCGAAGCCGCCTATCCGCCGCGCGCGCCGGCGGCCGGGCGCGGCTGGCAGAATCCGTTCTCGAAGCAATAGCGCATGATCCCGAAAAGTGGGTACCGGTTTTCGGAAAAGATCATGCGCCACCAATAAGCGTTATATGCGCCCGCGCAGACGCGGATCGCGTGCGGCCTCGAGCCAGTCATTGCGCTTCGGCGTCGCGGCGAACAGCACGCCCTGCTGGCCGCAGAAGGTGCGCTTCAACTCCGCACGCGCAAACAGCGCGCCGAGCTTCGGTTCGCTTCCGGCGGCGAGGAGCGACAGGCGGTCGATGGCGCACGCGATGATGCGGCGGTCGACCAGTTCTTCGCCGGCGTTGCAGAACCAGCCCGCGATTTCGAAGCGCGGCGCTTCGAAGCTGCGCGAGAACCGCAGGCATTGGCGCACGCCCGACGGCGCGCTGTCGGTGAACGGCGCGACCGCGACCTCGCCGAACTTGGTGTCGATCGTGTTCGGCAGCGCCGGCCTGGTTGACAGCCGCAGCTGACCGACGCCCGCCGTGATGTCGGAATCGGCGACCTCGGGCTCGCCGCCGGCGCGATAGAGCTCGATCACCGCCGTCGCGCCCGACGCGCCGGGAGCGCCGAATGTGATGACATCCTTGCGTCCGCCGCCGTCGGCATGGCGCCAGGTGGCGTAGCGCTGCTCGTCGAATTCCGGCATCGCCAGCGCGAACGCCGGAAACGGCCGGTTGACCTCGACCCATGCGGTGTCGGTGGGCTCCGCCACGAGGCTCACGCGGGTCATCACCTCCGTGGCGACCAGCCCCATCGCGGCGAGCGCGCAGCCATAGGCGGTGACGCGCAGCAGCACGGAATGGAATTCGCGCACGAACATGCGCAGCAGCGCGTCGGCCACGCGCAGGCGGAACACGATGCCGGCAATGAGCGCCGCGAGGCGCACGGCAAGCCACCCGCGGACCCGCTCCGCGAGGTCGATTGCGCTATGCAGCAGAGGATGCATTCCCGTCCGTCCCGGGACCACCTCTAGCCTGCAAGGCTTGGGCGTCCGGTTTCGGCGCGACAGGAAAACGGGCGTTTTTCGACCGAAAGGTCAACGCACCGTTACGGCGGGGCGCACGCATCAGGGGCCAGAATGGCCGATATTCGCAGGATTTAATTGACTTTTCGGGCCGCGAGGGCATTTAAGAGCGCAAGGACGCGCTCTCATGGTTCACCCGACGACCAAAACGGCTGAGAAAACGCCGGCCGCCAAAGGCGGCACGACGCGCTGACGCTTGTCCTCGCTTCCGGGTCCCCTTCCCGGCGGGAGATGGGGACGAAGGCCCGAACAGGGCGCCAATCCCCGGGAAGGACCGAACCGACCAATTCTTCAGAGCAGGAACACGATCATGGGCTTCAAGGTCGCCGTCGTAGGCGCCACCGGCAATGTGGGCCGCGAGATGATGAACATCCTGGCCGAGCGGGAATTTCCCGCCGACGAGGTGGTTGCGCTCGCATCGCGCAAGAGCCTCGGGCAGGAGGTGTCGTACGGCGACCAGACGCTCAAGACCAAAGCGCTCGACCACTACGATTTCTCCGACACCGACATCTGCCTGATGTCGGCCGGCGGTTCGGTGTCGAAAGAGTGGTCGCCCAAGATCGCCGCCGCCGGCGCGGTGGTGATCGATAACTCGTCGGCCTGGCGCTACGACGCGGACGTGCCGCTGATCGTGCCGGAAGTGAACGCCGACGCGGTGGTGAATTTCCGCAAGAAGGGCATCATCGCCAATCCGAACTGCTCGACCGCGCAGCTTGTCGTGGCGCTCAAGCCGCTGCACGACAGGGCGACGATCAAGCGCGTGGTGGTCGCGACCTATCAGTCGGTGTCCGGCGCCGGCAAGGAGGCGATGGAGGAACTGTTTTCGCAGACCAAGTCGGTCTACCAGCTCAATGAGGTCGAGGCGAAGAAGTTTCCCAAGCGCATCGCCTTCAACGTGATCCCCCACATCGACGTGTTCCAGGACGACGGCTATACGCGTGAAGAATGGAAGATGGTGGTCGAGACCAAGAAGATCCTCGACCCGAAGATCAAGCTCACCGCGACCTGCGTGCGCGTGCCGGTGTTTGTCAGCCATTCGGAGGCGGTGAACATCGAGTTCGAGAATCCGATCACCGCCGACGAGGCGCGCGACATCCTGCGCAACGCGCCCGGCTGTCTGGTGATCGACAAGCGCGAGGACGGCGGCTACGTGACACCGTACGAGGCGGCGGGCGAGGACGCGACCTACATCAGCCGCATCCGCGAGGACGCGACGGTGGAGAACGGTCTGGTGCTGTGGTGCGTGTCGGACAATCTGCGCAAGGGCGCCGCGCTCAACGCGGTGCAGATCGCCGAGTGCCTGGTGAACCGCAAGCTGATCGAGGCGAAGCGCAAGGCGGCGTGACCGTCACACGCAGCGAGACACCGAAGAGCCCCGCGGCATGCCGCGGGGCTCTTGCGTTTAAACGCATGCGGATATTCCGGATATGTTCTGACCTGCGCACCGAAAGCAAAAACCCCCGACGCCGGGGCATCGGGGCTTGCCTAGGTTGAGAGATCGCGTGGTTAAATCGGACGCAGGTACAACCGCATCAATAGCCGCCCGGAGGTGATTGCGGATACTCGGGCTGCGCGCCGGTTTTGATCGGGCCGCTCCGCCCTGTTGTTGCCGGATCAGACCGCGCACCGCGTCGCGTCGGACCAACACTCGACTTGTGCTGAATCGTCGAACCGCCTCGATCGACATGCGCCTTCTTGCCGCGTGAAGTCTTCGCATCCGCGGCGCCCATGCCGGCAATCAACGCGATGCTTGCTGCGATCATGAGGCGCTTCATGTTTCTTCTCCGGCCTTGAGGGTACGTCGCCCCGCACGCTTGGGCCCCCGAGGATAAACCTCGAGGGCCCCTGCTTCCAGCGCTGCGATTAATAGCCGCCGCCCGGAGGCGATTGCGGGCTCCACTCCTGCGAGCGGAATGCCCTCATGTTGTAGGTAGAATGCGGATGGTCGCCGCGCAGATGGCGCGGGGCGCCGCGGTACCAGCCGTAGTCAGGCGCGTAAACGCCAACGCCGACCGGGCCGACCTGCAAGCCTACGCTACGCTCCACGAACGGACCGTTGTAGCCGTAATAGCCGTCGTCATAAACGTACTGCGCGTTCGCCGCCGTCGCGCCCGCGAACAACGCGGCACCGGCAACGGCTGCAAGCATGAAACGTTTCATGTGCTGTTCCTTCCTTCCGTTTTCCCTGTTGTTGGCCACGCGCAAATGCGGCGACCGTCGAGAAGAAAACGATTTCACGCGGTCGCCGTTCCGCGCTCATGACATGGGTGTGATTAGGAACATTCGTTCCGGCCGCAAGCAGAAGGCCCGACTCGCGCCGGGCCTTCGCTTTGCATCGCTGCGCGATGATCAATAGCCGCCGCTCGGAGGCGACTGCGGCAGGATCTCCTGCGAATGGAAGACGCGCGACTCTTCGGTGCCGGCACGCGGCGCGCCCGGCCTGTAGCCGTCGTTGTAACCGTACGTCCCGTAAGTCCCGTAGGTCTCGTAACGCGGGCTGACAACGCCAGCGACCGGCGCGCTTACGAATCCGCCAACCGGACCGACCTGCACGCCAACACCCGGCTGCGCATAGCCGTAGCCGTAGTAGCCGTTGTCGTAGCCGTAGCGTCCGTAGCCGTCGTAATACGTTCCCCATTGCGCTTGTGCGGCGACTGTGCCGGCAACGATGACCGCAGCCGACAATGCGCCCATAGCGAGGCGTTTCATGCGTTGATCTCCTGTTCTTGATCTGGGTGAATATTCGCACCTTGCGGCACGTTTCCCCGGTGCGTTTCCTCTCGCGCCGCCAACGCATCGCAGCGCAGCACGTTC
>DATEKY010000511.1:0-3076 GCA_035277225.1 Xanthobacteraceae bacterium | reverse complement strand
GTTATGCGGGCAAGAAACGCGAGGACGGCAAATTCCACCTTTGGATTCGCACGACCGCGCCGCTGCCGGACGATCCGGCGATCCATCAGTGCGTACTCGCCTACGCGTCCGACATGTCGCTGCTCGATACCGCGCTCGCGCCGCACGGCCGCAGCCTGTTCGAGAAGGAATTCATGGGCGCGAGCCTCGACCACGCGCTCTGGCTGCACCGCCCGTTCCGCGCCGACGACTGGCTGCTCTACGCGCAGGAGAGCCCGAGCATGATCGGTTCGCGCGGCTTCGCCCGCGGCTTGATCTTCCGCCGCGACGGCGCGCTGGTCGCAAGCGTCGCGCAGGAGGGGCTGGTGCGGATCAAAAGGGCGGAGACATAGACACCCTTCGTCCGCTCGTCCCCGCGAAAGCGGGGACCCAGTTCCTGGCCTGGATACCCGCTTGCGCGGATATGAGCGGATTTCAGTTCCTTACGCCGCCTGCAGCTTGTCGAGCGTGATCGGCAGGTCGCGCACGCGCTTGCCGGTCGCGTGCCAGATCGCGTTGGCGACCGCCGCGGCCGTGCCGACCACGCCGATCTCACCCACGCCCTTGATGCCGAGCGGATTGATCACCTCGTCCGGTTCGTCGACGAAGATCACCTCGATATCGTGGATGTCGGCGTTCACCGGCACGTGGTACTCGGCCAGGTTCGCATTCACGTAGCGGCCGAAATTGTGGTCGATCAGCGTCTCTTCGTGCAGCGCCATGCCGATGCCCCACACCACGCCGCCCATCACCTGGCTGCGTGCGGTCTTCGGATTGAGGATGCGCCCGGCCGCGACCGCATTGACCACGCGGGTGACGCGCACGATGCCGAGCTGCTCGTCCACCTTCACCTCGGCGAAGATCGCCGAGTGGGCGTAGCGCGCGAGCGATCCGTCGTCGTTCGAGCTTGCGGAGGATTCCTTCTCGATCTTGTCGATTCCTCCGAGCCGCATCGCGTCCGCGATCGACATCGCGCGCGACGGATCGCTTTTCAGCACGATGCGGCCTTCCTGCAGCGTAACGTCGTCAACCCTTGCGGCGGAGAGCGGCGAGCCACGCTCCTTCTTGGCGAAGCGCAACAGCTCCTTGCGCACCGCCGCGGCGGTGACGGCGATCGCATTCGACACCGATGCTGCGGTCCATGAACCGCCCTCGAGCGGCGAATAGGGCAGCGTCGAATCGCCGAGCTGGATGGTCACGTTGGCGAGCGGCAGACCCAGCATGTCGGCCGCCACCTGCGTCATGATAGTGTAGGTGCCGGTGCCGATGTCGGATGTCGCGCACGCGACTTCTGCGTGACCGTTGGCGGTGAGCGCGATGCGCACCGCCGTCTTCATCTGCATCGCTTCCCACACGCCGGTCGCCATGCCGAACCCGACCAGCTCGGTGCCGTCGCGCATCGAGCGCGGCGCCGGATTGCGCTTGTCCCAGCCGAACGCTGCAGCGCCTTGCGCGTAGCACTCGCGCAGCTTCTTGCTGGTGTAAGGGGTGCCGGCGTTCTGGTCGCGGTCGGAGTAGCAGCGCAGCCGCAGCTCGACGGGATCGAGATCGAGCTTCACCGCGAGCTCGTCCATTGCGCACTCGAGCGCATAGACGCCGCACGCGCCGCCCGGCGCGCGCATGTCTCCCGGCGTCGGCAGGTCGAGCTTCGCAAGCTTGTGCGCATATCGGGCGCTGGGCGACTTGTAGAGCGCACTCGACCAGTTGGTGACGTTGCGGTGGAAGTCCTCGTATTGCGACGTGATCGAGGTCGCTTCGTGGATCGTTGCATCGAGCGTGCCGTTGCGCTTCGCACCCAGCGCGACGCGCTGGATCGTCGCCGGGCGATAGCAGTGACTGTACATCTGCTGGCGCGTGAGCACGACGCGGATCGAGCGCCTCAGCGCGATCGCGCCCATGACGGCGAGCACCAACTGATGCTGTGGGCGCAGGCCTGAACCGAACGCGCCGCCGACGTAAGGCGACAGCACGCGGAGATCGCCCTTCGCGAGCGAGAACACGCTGGTGATGTACTTGTGCGAGTTCATCACCCCTTGCGTCTTCTCGTAGACGTCCATCTTGCCGTCGGCGCCGACGATCACGGTCGTGGCGTGCATCTCCATCGGATTGTGATGCTCGATGGGGATCGAATACTCGGCGTCGTGCCGAACGGCAGCGGCGGCGAGCGCTTTCTCGGCATCGCCTCCGCGCGTCGTCGGCGCTTCGGCTTCAGCGGCGTTCGCCCGTTCCAGCGCGAGGTCGGTCGCGTGTGCCTCGGCATTGTATTCGACCCGCACCAGGGTGGCGGCGAACTTCGCGACCTCCCACTCGTCCGCGAGCACCAGCGCAACCGGCTGCCCGCTGAACAGCACCCTGTCGTCGTAGAGCGGACGGTACGGCGAGCCGGGCGGCGCGACATCTTCCTTGTAGCTGCGGTCGGTGCGCGCCATGCGCGGACGGTGCTCGTGGGTGAGCACGTCGATCACGCCGGCGACGCGCAGCGCCTCGCTGGTGTCGATCCGAACGATGCGGCCTTTCGCGATCGTGGATCCGACGATGCAGCCGTGAACCAGCCCGTCGGCACTGAACTCGGCGGCGTATTTCGCCGCGCCGGTGACCTTGGCGCGGCCGTCAACGCGCGACGTCGGGGTCCCGATGTGCTCGCTCATGACCTCACCGCACTTTCTTGATCGTCTGCGATTGCGGCGTGCCGCGGGCCGCCTGGGAGAGCGCTCGGATGACCGCCTTGCGCGCGAGCCCGATCTTGAACGCGTTATGCGCATAGCCTTTGGCCTCGCGCAGCAGCAGGCCTGCCGCCTGCGCGAAGCTTGCTTCGGTGGCTTCTTTCCCGCGCAGCATCGTCTCGGCCGACGGATCGCGCCAGGGCTTGTGCGCCACGCCGCCGAGCGCGAGCCGCGCGTCGGCGATCCGGTCGCCATCGAACCGGAGCGCCGCCGCGACCGAGACCAGCGCGAACGCATAGGAGAGCCGGTCGCGCAACTTCAAATAGGTGTAATGCGCCGCGAACCCTTCGGCCGGCAGCTCGACCGCCGTGATGATCTCGGCCGGCTCCAGGTTG
>DATEKY010000510.1:0-14109 GCA_035277225.1 Xanthobacteraceae bacterium | reverse complement strand
GAGACCGGTGCGCGGAATATCCAGCCCTCGGCGTCGTAGACGGTGATGCGCTGGCTGCGCAACGACACGACGGCGAGGAGTGGCTCGCCGGCGGCGCGCGACTCGATGAACTCGACGGCGCGTCCTGCGCGACCACCCGCGGCGCCCGCATGATCTCCCGACACCATGAAAGCCATCAAACCCGCGACGGCAAGATGGACGGGCCGCAGCCGTGCCGTGATGAGTTTGGCGGTCATGAAACAAGAGCTCATGTGCGATTCATCCCCCGCGCGTTATGCGATTCATATCGTCATTCTGCCGAATCCGCCAAGCGAGAAGCTCCGGCGGAAGCCAGAGCAGAGACTCTCGACGACACTTGTTCCGGAACTTGGGCCTCCGGCAGACGTTCCCCCGCGAAGGAGGACGCCATGGCTGTTCATGCGTCACATCAGGGCATCCAGTATTGCGTCGAGGAGATTGCGACGGGCGTCTGGCGCTGGTCGTTCAACACCCGGACGGGCCGCCGAACCGGACGCGTGGTCGGTGAGAGGATTTGGGCGGCGGCGGTCGCATGCCGTGCGATCGAGGTCTGGAATCAAATGAACAAGAAAGCCGCCTGATGTCGGACGGCAAACTGGATCGCGGCCACTTGACCGGCGGATGCTTGTGCGGCGCCGTCCGCTACGAGGTCAGCGAGCGCCCTAGAGCGACGCTGTCATGCCACTGCCGCGACTGTCAGTACGTCTCGGGCGGAGCATCCGCCCACGCCATGATCGTGGGCGCGGATGACGTGGCGATCACCGAGGGCAAGCCGAAGGAGCATTGGACCGTCTCCGCCAAGGGCAACCGGATGGCGCGCCTTTTCTGCGGGACCTGCGGAACGCCGTTGTTCGTGAAGAACGAGGCCCACCCTGAAATCCTTCAAGTCAAAGCCGGCAGCCTCGACGACACGTCTCAATTTTGGATGCAGGCAAATGCGTGGGTGAGTTCCGCTCCGCCCTGGCATCATATCGATGCAGAGGTGATGCGGTTCCCGCGCGATCCCGAAATGGGGCTGAAGGCTTTTCTCGAGCTGGCACGATCGTCAATCGTCAAGCTCGGACGCGCGACCGGGATTTCCGACAGAGACACCGCGTAGCGACGGAACTGAATACTCGTCACAACGGTCCGAGTGGATTCGTTTTTGTGCCGCTCAAAAAAATTCGATGCTGCGGAACGGCCGCAACGCCGCGTGCTTAACACTTCAAGCAAAATGTCTTTGAGGAGGAACCGCATGAAGAAAACATTGATCGCCGCGGCGCTGATTGCGCTGAGTAGTTCCCTCGCGTTTGCGCAGGCCGGAGGCGGCGCAGGCGGCGGCGGTGGAGCGGGCGCAGGCGGCGGTGGCGCGGGAGCCGGTGCTGGAGCCGGCGCCGGAGGCGCAGGCGCGGGTGGCGAGCCACCCCGTCGCAGCGACGCTCATCCGCCGGGCGCTCTGAGGAGTGGCGGCGCGCCGGCCGTCGTTTTGCGGCGTGGGGATGACATGGCGCCGCTCGTCGTCGAGCAGCCGACAAGTGGCGAGCGAGTTCGCAGCCGATATGTCCGAGGCAGTCGCTTCTAGCGGGTCTGCGGCGTCACTCCGGCAGGCTGACGGCGCCGGGCGCGAGTAGCCCGGCGCTTTACCGGTGACTCGACGTTTCTTTGGTGCTCCTCACATCATTCCGAGCAGCGCACCACCGAGCGCGCAAAGAACGACGACAAGCCATGGCGGCGCTTGCCACATGAACAGCAGCAGAAACGCTGCCGCCGCCAATGCGAAGTCGCCGGGACCGGTGATGCCGGTCATCCAGATGGGATTGTAGAGCGCGGCCAACAGCAATCCGACGACCGCCGCGTTCACGCCGCGCAGCGCTGCCTGCGCGAGCGGCAAGCGGCGCAAGCTTTCCCAGAACGGCAACGCACCCAGCACCAGAAGAAACGACGGCAGAAATCCGGCAACCAGACACAAGGCCGCGCCGGCCCAGCCGTTCGGCTGCGGTCCCATCACGGCGCCGAGATACGCCGTGAAGGTGAAGAGCGGACCCGGCACCGCCTGCGCGGCGCCGTAGCCGGCGAGGAACAAGTCGTTGCTGACCCAGCCCGGCGGAACGACGGAGGCCTGCAGCAGCGGCAGCAGCACGTGCCCGCCGCCGAACACCAGCGAGCCGGCGCGATAGAAAGCCTCGAACAGCTTGACGCCCTGGTGCGGAAACGCGGCGGCTAGCAGCGGCAAGCCGATCAACAGCGCGAAGAACGCGGCAAGGAAGCAGGCGCCGGCGGAGCGCGTGACCCCGAGCGGCAGCGATGCATGCTCGACCGGCTCGCGGCTGCGCAGAAACAGAAGACCGGCGACTCCGCCGAGCACGATCGCGCCGATCTGGCCCAGCGCCGAGGGCACCGCAAGCACGAGCGCTGTCGCCGCGACCGCCAATGTCGCGCGCGCACGGTCCGGCGCGAGCGTGCGCATCATCCCGAGCACCGCTTGCGCCACCACGGCCACCGCGGCGATCTTGAGCCCGTGCAGCCAGCCGCTGCCTGCGGTGTCGCCGATCGTGGCCACGCCGTAGGCGAAGGCGACGAGCAGCACGGCCGAAGGCAGCGTGAAGCCGGTCCAGGCGGCGAGCGCGCCGGGGTATCCCGCGCGTGACAGGCCGATGGCGATGCCGACCTGGCTCGAGGCAGGCCCCGGCAGGAACTGGCAGAGCGCGACGAGGTCGGCGTAGGTGCGGTCCTCGAACCATTTGCGCCGCACCACGAACTCTTCGCGGAAATAGCCGAGATGCGCCACCGGCCCGCCAAACGACGTCAGGCCGAGGCGGAAGAACGCGGCGAGCACCTCATGCCAATGTCCGTGCGGCTGCGCCGTGATCGCCGTCGCGGGTTGCTGCAGAGCGCTCATCGCGCGAGTGTCGCCAAAATCGTCAGCGCTCGCAAATCAGTCGACACGCGCCCGTTGACGATCGCGCGCGGCAAACGCGGCCCCGCGTGCGCCTGCTTGTCCGCTCTGACGGTCAGGTGATCCGCGCGGTGCCCTTGAACCTGGCCCACTCCTTGCGGCCCGCCGGTCCGAAAAGAATGACGGAATATTCCTGCGGCTGCGCGCCCTTCACTTCCATCCCGGGAGCGCCGATCGGCATTCCCGGCACCGCAAGGCCCGTCATCCCGTCGGGTTTTTCGCGCAGCAGATACGCGATCGCTGCCGCGGGCACGTGGCCTTCCAGAAGATAGCTGCCGAGTTGCCCGGTATGGCACGTGCGCAAGTCCGCCGGAATGCCGAGCTTCTCCTTCACGCCGTCCAGCTCTTCCGACTCGGTGACCGACACGGCATAGCCGTTCGCGCGCAGGTGCTTCGCCCAGCCGTCGCAGCATTCGCAGCCCGGCCCCTTGGTCACCGCGATATGGAGAGGATCCGCGCCGGCCCGCGCCCCGCAGGCGAACGACGCCAGCGCGGCGCCGCCGACAAGGGCTGCGCGTCGTGTCAGTTGCATGGGAGCCTCACTGCTTCGGCTGTTCCGCACCGGGCATTCCGTGATGCTGCTGCATCATCCCGCCGCCGCGCATCATCGCCATCTTGCCGCAGCACGCGCACATGGTGGCAGATTGCTGCGGCTTCTGCGCCGGCTTGTCGGCCATCGGATCGTCCGCCGCCATCGCACCGCCGCACATCATGCCACCCATGGCGCCGCCCGGCGCGGGGGTCGAGGCCTGGGCTTGTTGAGCGCCGCCGCCGCACATCTGGGCGTGAGCGGGTTGAACCAGGCCAAAGAGCGCAAGGGCGCCCAGCATCAGGACAGGTCGCATGGCAGTGGTCTCCGGTTGTCGCCCGGCGAGATAATAAGCCCGTGGACGCCTCCTTGTCCCTCACAACCGCGCGATTGCGTGCGTGTCCGCTTCGAATTGACACGCGCCCCCTGCAGTCTTCCGCCAGAGCACGGACAAAGAAAAGTTGCAATGACGTGGCCATCCTCTATCTTCGCGGTGGTGAAGCGGCGGTTCGATTTTGAAAGCGCGATGCTGTCAGGTCTGAGCAAAAGGTTCCGGTTGAAAGCGGCCGTCGCGCTCGCCGCGCTGTACGCTTTCTGCGTTCTCGCGCCGCATGCCGCCCTCGCCTTGAGCAACGCGGCGGCCCATTGCCTGACCGAAGCGCCGGGCGCCGCGCATGTCCACCATGCGCCGGCCAAAGCCGCGCAACACGTTCACGCCGACGGCGTCGCGCATACCCACGACGATACCAGCGCACCGAACCAGCATCCCGATGCCGATGGCAAATCGCACGCGGGAAATTGCTGCGGGCTGTTTTGTGTGACGGCGCTGTCGCATGAAGCTGCCCCGACGCTCCTCGCGCCGCCGGCCGCGCCCCTCGTTCGATCGGGGGCGTTCTATCATCTGGCCGGCTGCGGGCCAGACCGCATCAACAGACCCCCAATAGCCTGACGCATCGCTGTTTGACGCGCGTCGCGCGGCGGATGCCGCGCGCGCATGCGATCGATCGTCAGCCATGGGAGTTTTCATGTTCGCGCATTCATCGGCGCGTGCGCCCGGACGATCCGGGCCGCACGTCGCATGTCCGGCCGGACTGTTGGGGCCTCGTGCCGCGCTGCTGCTGGTGACGACGCTCCTGGCCGGATGCGGCGCCCTTCCGCCTGCGCCGCTGGCGGGGGCGAGCCCGTCCGATCCCGGAGCAGCGATACCCCGCGCGGCCTACCGGCCGGTGGTCGGTCCCTATGTCAGCCGGCGACCCGGCGATCCGTCCGAATGGCGCCGGCAGAACGACCGCATCACGCCCGAGGTGAAGCCATGAGGTCGTGCAGGCACGCATCGCATCGGCACCGTGCCGCGGCTCTGGCGGCGCTTCTTGTGCTCACAGGCTGCGCCAGATTCTCGCCGGATGGCGGCCTTTCGGGCGTCAACGACATCACCGGGCCGGCGCTGGGGCAAAACGCCGTCGCGCTGCGGACGCCGCAGGACGCGCAAGCGGCGCGCGCGAGGGTGAAGGCGCTGCTCAGGCAACCGCTGTCGGCCGACCGCGCGGTGCAAATCGCACTCCTCAACAATCGCGACCTGCAAGCCGCGTACAACGCGCTCGGCCTCTCCGAAGCCGCGATGGTGCAGGCCAGCCTCCCGCCCAATCCCACCTTCAAGCTCGAGCGCATCGCGGGCGGCGGCGGATTTGAAATCGAGGCCCGTATTGTCGGCAGCCTGCTTGCGCTCGCCACACTGCCGGCGCGCGCCGAGATCGCCGCCGACCGTTTCCAGCAGGCGCAGCTGCAGGCGGCGTCCGAAACGCTGCGCACGGCGAGCGAGGCGCGCCGCGCGTTCTACCGGGCGGTGGCGGCGCGTTCACTCGCATCATTCCTCGAACAGGCGCGCGAGACCGGCGAGACCGCCGCGCAGCTTGCCCAGCGTCTCGGCGAAACCGGGGCGATGAACAAGCTCGACCAGGCGCGCAACCAGGTCTTCTACGCCGAGTTGGCCGCCCAGCTCGCCAGCGCGCGGCAGCGCACCTCGTCCGAACGCGAGCGTCTCGTGCGCGCGCTTGGTCTGTGGGGGGATGATCTGGACTTCAAGCTGCCCGCCCAGCTTCCACCGCTGCCGCGGATTCGTTCGCTCGCCAGCGTCGAAGTCGAGGCAGTGCGCCGCCGCGTCGATCTGCAGATCGCACGCATCGAAGTTGATCTCCTCGCGAAATCCTACGGCCTGACCGGCGCGACGCGCTTCGTCAGCCTGCTCGACGTTTCGGGGATATCCAAAAAGAAGCGGGAGAACGGCGAGACGACGCGCGAGGGCGGTTTCGAAGTCGAATTCCAGATCCCGCTGTTCGATTCCGGCGAGGTCAAGGTCAGGCAGGCGGAAGAGGCTTACCTGCAGGCCGTCAATCGCCTCACCGCCAAGGCGGTCAATGTCCGCTCCGAGGCGCGCGAGGCCTACCAGGGCTATCGCGGCGCTTACGACATCGCGCGCCACTACCGGCGCGAGGTTCTGCCGCTGCGCAAGATCATCTCGGACGAGACACTGCTGCGCTACAACGCGATGCAGATCGACGTGTTTGCGCTCCTCGCCGAAGCGCGCCAGCGCATTGCGTCTACCTCCGCCGCGATCGAGGCCGAACGCGACTTCTGGCTGGCGGAAACCAATCTCGGCGCCGCGCTGCTCGGCGGCAATGCGACCTCGGAAAGCACAACTTCAGCCGCAGCGCCGACTGAAGGCGCCGGCGGACATTGATCGGGAGACCGTCATGAAACTCTCACGCAGAAAATTCGTCGCCTCGGCAACGCTTGCAGGCGCCGCCGCGGTCGCGGGGCGCGCCCAGGCTGCCGCCATTCCTGAGGCCGCATTCAGCACCGCGCCGACGATGCAGCCTCCGCTCGCACCATCCGAGGGACAATCCTATCAGCCAGTGGTGACGCTCAACGGCTGGACCTTGCCGTGGCGGATGAAGGACGGCTGGAAGGAATTCCACCTCGTCGCCGAGCCCGTGGTGCGCGAAATGGCGCCCGGCATGACGGCGCATCTGTGGGGTTACAACGGCGCCTCGCCCGGTCCGACCATCGAGGCCGTCGAAGGCGACAAGGTGCGCGTCTTCGTCACCAACAAGCTGCCCGAGCACACGACCGTGCATTGGCACGGCATGCTCGTGCCGAACGGGATGGACGGCGTCGGCGGACTCACGCAGCCGCACATCAAGCCGGGCAAGACCTTCGTCTACGAGTTCGTGCTGAAGAAGAGCGGCACCTTCATGTACCACCCGCACGCCGACGAAATGGTGCAGATGGCGATGGGCATGATGGGCTTCTTCGTCGTGCACCCGCGCGATCCGCAATTCATGGCGGTCGATCGCGACTTCGTTTTCCTGATGCAGAGCTACGACATCGATCCCGGCAGCTACATGCCGAAGGTGATGACGATGCTCGATTTCAATCTCTGGGCCTGGAACTCAAGAGTCTTTCCCGGCATCGATCCCCTGGTGGTGCGCAAAGGCGACCGCGTGCGCGTGCGCATCGGCAACCTCACGATGACCAACCATCCGATCCATATGCACGGCTACCACTTCCACGTCACTGGCACCGACGGCGGCTGGATTCCGGAGAGCGCGCGCATTCCCGAGGTCTCGACCGACGTGCCGGTCGGCGCGATGCGCGCTTATGAATTCGTTGCCGACGAGCCGGGCGACTGGGCGATCCATTGCCACAAGTCGCATCACACCATGAACGCGATGGGTCACGAGGTGAAGACCTTCATCGGCGTGAACAAGAAGGATCTCGCCAAGTCGATCCGCAAGCTCGTGCCCGACTATATGCCGATGGGCAGCGCCGGCATGGCCGAGATGGGCGAGATGGAAATGCCGATGCCCGACAACACCCTGCCGATGATGACCGGTTTCGGCCAGTTCGGTCCGATGGAAATGGGCGGCATGTTCTCGGTAGTGAAGGTGCGCGAGGGCCTTGCGCGCGACGATTATCAGGACCCCGGCCCATACAAGAATCCGGACGGCACCGTGGCCTACGAGGTCGCAAGCGCCGCCGCCGGACCCGCGACGCGCAAGCCGGAAAAGCCGTCAGGCCGCGCGCCCGCCGCCGAATTCGATGTCGTCAAGCCGGGTACGAAACGGCCTGCAAACCACAAGCAACATTGAAACCAGGCAACAGCGCCAACAGGAGAGCCATGATGAGACGTGCAGTTGCTGCCGCCGTTTTCGTTTCGATCGCTGCCCTCGCGGGAGCAGCGTCCGCTGGACCCGGCGCCAAGGGGCACAGCCACGAAGCCTTCTCGGCCGGCGAACCGGGCGATCCCAGGAAACCCGCGCGGACAGTGCACGTCACGATGCGCGAAGGCGACGGGACGATGACGTATCTGCCCGAGCGCATCGAAGTGAAGCGCGGCGAGCAGATCCGCTTCATGATCCGCAACAGCGGGTTGCTCGACCATGAATTCATCCTCGCGACGACGGCTGAGAATCTGAAGCACGCCGAGGAAATGAAGAAGAACCCGGAGATGGAACACGACGATCCGAACGCCAAGCGCGTCGCGCCGGGCAAGAACTCCCGGATCGTCTGGAAGTTTACCAAGGCCGGCCAGTTCGAGTTCGGATGCCTCATCCCGGGGCACCGCGAAGCGGGCATGACCGGCACCATCGTGGTCAAGTAGGCGCTTTCGCCTCAACAGAAGAAGAAGGAACAGACAATGCTCAAGTCGGCAATCGTCGCAGCCGCAATGATCGCGCTGCCGGCGCCCGCGACCGTCACGGGTGCCTACGCGCAATCTAGCATGGTCGACGGAACCGTGACCAAAATCGACGCGTCGGCGAGCAAGATCACGCTGAAGCATGGACCGATCAAGAAGTTCGATATGGACGACGGCATGACCATGGTGTTCCGCATCCAGGACGCCGCCATGCTCAAGCAGGTCAAGGTCGGCGACAAAGTGAAATTCGACGCCGACAAGATCAATGGGCAGTTCACAGTCACCAGGATCGAAAAGGCGAAGTGATCCTCCACGTCTGCAAAGCGACGTCGATTGTAACGGTGTGCCACGAGACCTACCGAACAAAAAGATAATGTGAAGAGGAGAGCAAGATGCGGCGAGCCATCGGACTGGTCGTGCTGCTGGCGTTGTGCGGTCCGGCGGCCGCGCAGCAGCCTTATGCCGGAATGGACGCGCGCGCGATCAAGACGCTGTCCGGGCAACAGATCGCCGATCTGAAAGCGGGGCGCGGCATGGGGCTCGCACTGGCCGCCGAACTGAACGGCTATCCCGGCCCAATCCATGCGATCGAGCTCAAGGCGAGGCTCGGACTATCCGCCGATCAGGTCGCGCGGCTTCAGGAGCTTTTTGCCGCGATGAAGGCCGAGGCGATCCCGCTCGGCGCTTCGCTGATCGCGCAGGAGCTCGCGCTGAATGAGGACTTCGCGAAACGCACCGTCACCCCGGTGAGCCTGGAAGCCGCCACGCAGAAGATCGGGACGACGCAGGCGACATTGCGCGCGGCGCACCTCAAATACCACCTCTCGACCGCCGCCATCCTCACGCCGGACCAGGTGGCGCGCTACAATGCGTTGCGTGGCTATGGAGGGCACAAGGCGCCGATGCATCACCACAAGTAGGCGGCGACCGCATCATTTGCGCTCCCCGGCGACCGCGTAAACCCAGATCGCCGCGGGCTCGCGCGGCTGCGCACGAACCGCCAGGAGATAGAGGTCCATCTCGGGGACGAAGTAGGCCGTGCGCGCGCCGCTGACTGTGGTCAGACGTTCGAGCTGCGGATAGCCGGCCTTGCTCGCATCGCGCACATCGATGAAGCCCTCGCCACAACTGATGTAGATGCGCCGCCGTTTGGCGTCGAGGAACAGGTCGTCGACATCGCCACAGGTGGCCACCTGGTCCGCCACGCTGCCGTTTGCCTTGGAGAACGCAATGAGCTTTGCGGGTTGCCGGAATGCAGTGAGGACGCGCTGCGCCTCGTTGTCGAGCGTCATCGCGAAATTCCCGCGATGCGGCATCGCCCAGCGCGTTCGTTGCTGCCCGGTCAGCCGGTCGAGGACGACGATCGCGCGATCGTCCGGCAGGTTCACGAACACGTCGCTCGTTGCGGGATCGAGCTGGAAGCTCTCCGGATGGCCCTTGAGCGGCATCGTTCCGACTTTTGCGTTGGTCGTCATATCGATGACGGCCAGTCCGCCGTCGCCGTAACCCACGACGATGCGATTGGCACCGCCGTCGACGCGAATGTTGTCCGCATCGGAAGCGAGCTCGACACGGGCGACGGGCGAATAGTCCGTCCCGCGGAACATCCTGACCGACCCGTCGCCGCGATTGGCGACATACAGCGTGTCGGTTGCTTGCGCGTAGGCGACGCCCTGCGGCTCCTTCAGCCCGGTGATCCGGTGCACGACCTTGCGCGCCGCGAGATCGACGACGCCGACACTGTTGTTTCCAAGTTCGGCGACGAACAGCCGCTTGCGCGCAAGGTCGATCGCCATGTGATCGATCCGGCCAGCGACGTCGCCCAGCGCGATCTTGGCCTCGAGCCGCAGTGCCGGCTCCATCGTTTCGCCGGCCGTTTCCCGCGACCCGAGCGCCAATGCCAGGACAAGAATCGCCAGTGCCGCCCGCGTTCCGGCTTTGCGTCTAATCATTTGTCGTACTCGCGCTTGCAGGTCTTGCCGGAATAGCAGGCCCCGGACGCGCCGAATGCGCGCCCGGGCACGGCTCTTGGCAGTCGTATTGCCTAACTCTTCGCGCGCGCCGTCTTGTCGATCGCGGCGCGAAGTCCCTTGGCGAGCTTCACCGCGTCGTCGTTGGCCCAGAAGTGCATGAAGATCAGGCGCGGCTGTTCGGTCAGCATGTGACTGTGCACGGCGGTGACCTCAATGCCGTTGTCGCGCAGCGCCCTGATGACCGGGTTGACCTCTTCGGCGATCAGCACGAAGTCGCCGGTGATCGCGGCCTTGCCGCCGCCGGTCGGCTGGAAGCCGATCGCGGTCGCGGCGCCGATCGGCCCGGCCGGCGCGAGCGTCACGCCGCCTTCGGTAACAGGATCGCGGCGCGGCAGAGCGAACTGGTAGACGCCGCCGTTCGGCGTGCCCTTCACACCGATGATCTGATCGAGCTGCGCAGTGTCGAGATCGATCGCGGGCTGCGTCGCCGGAGCAGCCGGCGCCGCGAGCGGCGTCTTGCTGCTCTGCAAGGCCTGGAGAATGGACGTCGCCATTTTCTCCGGGTCGCCATGCCCGCCGACATGCATGTAATAGGTCGCCGGATTGCCGCGCAGCACGTGATTGTGCACGGCGGTTATCTCCAGCCCGTTGTGAATGAGCGCGGTCATCACCGGCGCGATCTCGCTGTCGAGCAGCACCAGATCGCCCATCACCATGGCGCCGCCATGCGCCGGCTTGAAAGCGAGCCAGCCGCCGAGCGCGAGCGACGGCTTGATGGTCACGCCGTCGACCGTGACGGTGAGGTCGGTGCGGGGAAATCCGTAGCGATGAACATCGCCGGTGACGGCCGCCTTGCGGCCGAGCGCGGCATCGACCTTGTCCCAGTTGATCTCCTGCGCCAGCGCGTGCGGCATGGTGAGCGCGAGCGCACCCGCGACGATGAGGGGCTTGAGCAGTAGCATGGGCAGTCTCCTTCCTTGGCCGCACATGCGGCCGTTCTGCGGTTCGCCCCACGCCCCGGGTCCAACTCCTTGCGGCACGCTGCGTTCGCGCACTCCTTTCAAAATGTCGGCATCACACCGCACCGGCCAGATGCAGCAGGATCGCGCCGGCAGCACAGATCCCGAGCGTCGGAATCATGCCGACTTTGGTGCGGAAAATCAGGAACGCGGCGATCACGGACAGGGCGAAGGCCCAGGGATCGAGGCTGAAGATCACCGGCGCATCGAATTTGAGCCCGTAGGCGCGAACCGGGACCGTCGCCTTGAACAGTGCATGGACCGCAAACCAGACGGCGAGGTTGAGGACCACGCCGACCACGGCAGCGGTGATCGCGCTCAAGGCGGCGCTCAAGGCGCGATTGCCACGCAGCGTCTCGATGAACGGGGCGCCGACGAAGATCCAGAGAAAGCACGGCGCGAAGGTGACGAAGGTCGCCAGCAGCCCACCGAACACGGCTGCGGTCATCGGCGAGAGTGAGCCGGGATCGCGATGCGCGGCCATGAAGCCGACGAACTGAAGCACCATGATGAGCGGCCCCGGTGTGGTTTCCGCCATGCCCAGGCCATCGAGCATTTCGCCGGGTTTCAGCCAGCCGTAGTGCTGTACCGCCTCCTGCGCGACGTAAGACAGCACCGCATAGGCGCCGCCAAAGGTCACCATTGCCATCTTGCTGAAGAACACCGCGATGGTGCTGAAGACGCTGTCCGAACCGGTCAGCACGATCACGGCCGCGACAGGAATCAGCCAGATCGCGAGCCACACCAGGAGAACGATGATCGTGCGTCGCAGATTGGGTTTGGCATAGTCGGGAACGTAGTCGCCAAGCAGCGTCGCTTCGGCGGGAAGCGCGCCCTTCTTGGCGCTGCCGTGCGACGCGCTCAGATTGAACCTGGCAAGCCCGGCCGCATTCCCGGCGAACCCGATCACGGCGGCCGCGATGATGATGAGCGGAAACGGCAGGTCGAAAAAGAAAATGGCGATGAACGCCGCCGCCGCAAGCGCCACCATCGCGTCGTTCTTCAGCGAGCGTCTGCCGATGCGGAAGACCGCTTCAACCACGATCGCCAGCACGGCGGCCTTCAGGCCGAAGAACAGCGCGGCGACCGGCCCGATGTTGCCGAAGGCCACGTAGACGATGCTGAGCGCCATGATGGCGACGACGCCCGGCACGATGAAGAGCAGTCCCGCCGCCAGCCCGCCCGCGGTGCGGTGCATCAGCCAGCCGATATAGGTCGCGAGCTGCTGCGCCTCCGGTCCCGGCAGCAGCATGCAGTAGTTCAGCGCATGCAGAAACCGCTCCTCCGAGATCCAGCGCTTTTCCTCGACCAGGATGCGATGCATGACGGCGATCTGCCCCGCCGGCCCGCCGAAACTCAGGAGCGCGACGCGCGTCCAGACGCGCATAGCCTCACCCCAGCTCACGCCGTGCGGGGGCGCCTGGACAGCGGCCGGCACTACTGGATTCACGAGAGTCATGTCCGGCCTCGCGGCTTGTTGGTCGGCCAGTTGTGCGTTTCGTCCTTGGCGTCGCGGCACCAGCGGTAGAATGAGTCGTAAAGGGACATCCCGGCATCGAGCTGCTGAAGATCGTCGTCGTACATGCGCGACAGGCCGAGCGATGCGGCGAGCAGGCCAGGCGCTTCCGCGGCGAGGTCGAGGCGCGCGGTGTCCGCAGCGCGCACGATCGTCGCAAGCCGCAGCATCGGCTCGGTGCCCAGTCCGAACTCTTCGACCATGACGTCGAACGTGCACCGTTCGCCGCGGTGGCTCCAGTGCACGCCTTCGATGTCGAACGGCGCCGCCTTGAAGCGGTCCCCGACCAGCGCCACCTCGGACGCCTTGGTGAACAGGAACACGGCCCTGGGATCGACAAAGCGCCGGATCAGCCAGGGACATGCGATGCGATCGATCTTGGGGCGCTCGCGCGTCACCCAGACGGTGCGCCCCGCGATGTCGCGTTCGGGCAGCTTGGCGGAGGGCACCAGCGGCAGTCCGGCCTTCTGCCACGCCTCGAAGCCGCCTTCGAGATTCTCCGCAGCGAGCCCCTCGTGGCGCAGCCAGGCCGCCGTGCCATGACTGAGCTTCTCGCCGCGCTGGCAGATCACGACGACGGGACGCTTCTCGACCGACGGCGCCCACTCGCCGATGGTGCGGTGGCTGCGCCGTTCGCTGGTCGGAACGAAGCGGGGATCGCGCGCAAAATCGTCGTCGATCCGCACGTCGAGCAGCAGCGGGCACTTCGGGGTGCCGACAAGCCGCTCCAATTGACCGACAGAGATCGAATTCAGCGACGACATTGCGCGTCCTCACGAAGGGGGCGGGACGCGATACTTCGGCATGTCGCCTCGTGAGGAGATCGCATTCCCCAGGGCCCGAAAAAACCGCGTCCGACTTGCGAAGTCAAGGGCAGCACGTTGCATGTCTCCGACACGCGCAGGCGACTGTGCGCAGGCATCACGCGCCTGTGAGCTGAATGCCGCCTAACCGCAACAGCGCGGGGCCGACCAGCGACGCGCCGGAGGCGAGCAGCAGAAAAAGGATCACTCGGCGGAAGGCGGCGTCATCGAGCTTGCCATAGAGCCAGATGCCGCATCCGATGCCGGCAACGAGAGCGGGCAGCGCCAGCGCGTAGAGCTTCATCGTTTCGGCCGTGTAGGCACCCACGAAGCCGAGCGAGACCGCCGTCATCAGGAAGGTCGCGAACATCACCGGCTGGAAGACCGCGCGTTGCGCATCCTTCGACCCGCCGCGCAACTGGCCCCAGACGGTGACCGCGATGCCGCCAAGTCCGGTCAGCCCGCCGATCAAGCCGTTCGCCACTCCGACGCCCGCATGGATCGCGGCGCCACCCTCGGGGACGGTAATCGCAGGACGCGCGATGCTGTAGGCGCTGTAGAGGATGAGGAGGACGCCGATGCTGAGACGCATTGTCTCCTGACTGATCGTTGCGAGGAGC
>DATEKY010000509.1:0-2025 GCA_035277225.1 Xanthobacteraceae bacterium | reverse complement strand
CTGCGAAGGGTACATGCGGCCGGTGACGCTGATCGTCCCGCGCGGCACGATCCTCAATCCCGAGCACCCGGCCGCGTGCGCGGCGCGCGGCGTCATGGGTTATCGCGTGTTCGATGCTATCATGGGTGCGCTGGCGCAGGTGGTGCCGGAGCTCGTGATTGCGGGATGTGAGGGCGGCCCGACTTTGTTCTCGATCGGCGGGCGGCAGAACGGCAAGCCGTTCGTGCTGACCGAGGTCATGGTCGGAACCTGGGGCGCACGCTTCGGGCTCGACGGCGTCGAAGGTATCTCCAACCCGGCGGCAAACCTCTCGAACAATCCGGTCGAACTGATCGAGGCCGAGTTGCCGCTGCAGGTGACCGAATACAGCTTCGTGACGGACTCCGGCGGTCCCGGCAAGCGTCGGGGCGGGCTTGCATTCAGCCGCACCTATCGGCTCCTCGCCGACAACGCGCAGTGCACGATGCGGGCCGACCGGCGCGATCATCCGCCGTATGGGCTCTCCGGCGGCGAGCCCGGCGGCGGATCGCTCAACGTGCTCAATCCGGGCGCGCCCAACGAGCGCAGGCTGCCGACCATGCCGATGGCGGCGATCCCGCTGCGCAAGGGCGACGTATTCCAGCACATCTCAGCGGGTGGCGGCGGCTTCGGTGCAGCCTTTGATCGTGAACCGGCGCTCGTGCTCGACGACGTGCGCGAAGGAAAGGTTTCCACCGCCGCGGCAGAGCGCCGCTATGGCGTCGTGATCGATCTCGCTAGCATGGAGGTTGACGAAGAGGCGACGCGCATACGCCGCACGATGATGCGCGAGGCAGCCGAATAGCATGAGCTACGACATCCTCATCCGCGGCGGCACGCTGTACGACGGGTCCGGCAAGGCGCCGGTCGTCGCCGATGTCGCGGTCGCGGATGGACGCATCGCCGAAATCGGCCGCATCGCCGGCGAGGCGAAGCAGGTCGTCGATGCGAAGGGCCTCGCGGTCACGCCGGGCTTCATCGACATCCACAGCCACTCCGATTACACGCTGCTGATTGATCCGCGCGCGATGAGCGCGGTGGCGCAAGGCGTCACGCTGGAGGTGATCGGGAACTGCGGATTTGGCTGCGCGCCGATTGCCGACACAAGGCTCGCCGCGAACGCCATCTACGGCTTCGACAATTCGATCCCGCTGACCTGGCAGGGCATCGGCGGCTACCTCGAAAAGCTGGAAGCCGCGCGGCCTGCGATCAACGTGATGACGCTGATGCCGAACGGGCAGCTTCGCCTCGCGACGCTCGGCCTGACGGAACGCGCCGCGAACCAGAGCGAGATTGCGCGCATGTGCGGTCTTCTGCGCGATGGCCTGTCCGAAGGCGCTGCCGGCTATTCGATCGGGCTGGAATATCCGAGCGAGGCGGGATCGTCCGAGGAGGAGTTGACGGCACTTGCGCGCGAGACCGGACGCGCCGGCAAGTTCTTTGCGACGCACACGCGAGATCGGCAGGATCGTGCCGCCGAGGCGGTCGAGGAAGTCATCCGCATCGCGCGCAACGCCGAAGTGCAGTTGCAGGTCAGTCACCTGATCCCGCGCTGCGACCACAAAGGCAGCCTGCGTTGCGTCGAGGTGGTCGAGGAGGCGCGCGCGAGAGGGCAGGACATCGCGTTCGACATGCACACGCGGCTTTACGGCACCACGATGCTGAGCACGTTGCTGCCGCCCTGGGCGCTGACCGAGGGAAGCGCCGGCGTGCGCAAGCATCTTGCCGACAAAGCCAGCCGCGCACGCATCAAGGCCTATCCGAGCCTGATCGGAAGCGTCGGCAATTGGGACAACGTCATTCTGCTCGATCTTCCCGGCCGCACCGATGTGTCGCGTCTCAGCCTCGGCCAGATCGGCCGTCGCCTGGGCCGCGATCCGCACGATTGCGCGCTCGATATCCTGTCCGACGAAGCCGAGACGCTGCAGCGGCCAATGGTGCTGCTGACGGTCTACGACGAGGCGATGCAGAAGGTCGCGTTCGCGCACCCGCTGTGCATGCCGGGCT
>DATEKY010000508.1:0-3195 GCA_035277225.1 Xanthobacteraceae bacterium | reverse complement strand
CCGGTTGTTTCCGATGGCGGCGCCGAGCGGCGGCACCATCATGATCCTGAGCTGGATTGCGTTCGCGGCCGCCGCACTCTTCCGTCGCTCCTGAACGAAGAAGGGCGCAGACCTTTCGGTCCACGCCCGAGCCGAGTTAACCGTCCGGGGGAGAAGCGGTCAGTCGACGAGTTCACGCTCTTCGGCAAAGCGCTCGAGGTCCGACTGGAGCTCGGCCGGATCGACCCCGTCGGCTTGCATCACGGCCGCGATGACCGGATCGGCCAGCAGTTCGTCCAGCGTGAGTTCGTCGTGGCAATATCGCATTGCTCTTCTCCTTGCTTGCGTCGAAAAATTTACGCCGCCACCGCGGCTTCGCGCCGATCGCATTGCGCGTGCAGCTTGGCGTTTGCGGCTTCGACCGCCTTCTCGGCCGCGTCCGGCCCGAACGCCGTACCCTCGACCTCGATCACCTCCACGTCGTTCATGCCGAGGAAGCCGAGCACGCTCTTGAGATATGGCACCTGGAAGTCGAGCGCAGGGTTGCCGGCGTAGACGCCGCCGCGCGCGACCACGAGGATCACCTGCTTGCCGGTGACCAGGCCCTCCGGCCCTTTTTCCGAATAGCGGAAGGTGCGGCCCGCCCGCGCGACGTAGTCGACCCAGCTCTTCAGGTTCGACGGAATGGTGAAGTTGATCATCGGCGCCGCGATCACGACCACGTCGGTGGCGAGCAATTCGTCTACCAGCGTGTCGGAGCGCGCCAGCAATGCGCGCTGCTCGTCGGTCTGCGAGCCGACCGGCCCGCGCGTCGCCGCGACGAAATCGTCGTCGATGTGCGGCAGCGGCTCCCGTGCAAGGTCGCGGACCGTGACCGTCGCACCGGGGTTGCGGTCGCGCAGTTCGGTGAGCACGTCGGTCGCGACCCGGTTCGAGTAGGAGGCGCTGCCGCGCGAGCTTGAGGCGACATAGAGGATATTCATGGGGTGTCCCTTCTCTTCTCTGGTTTCCGGCCGGGCGGAGCGATTGGCTGGTGACTTTCCGCCCCTGGCGTGTTACTGACCGGTCACATATATGCTTGTTACTGACCGGTAACACCCCTGTCAAGGCAAAAATCGATGTCCACCGCCGCAAAGTCCGTTCCCATGTCTGCAAATCTGCAAGTTCCGCCCCGCGAACGCATCCTGGCGGCCGCTTCGGAGCTGTTTTACCGGCAGGGCATCCGCGCCGTGGGGGTCGAGGCGATCGCCGAAGCGGCCGGCACCAACAAGATGACGCTCTACCGGCACTTCGATTCGAAGGACGAGCTGGTGGCTGAATACCTGCGCTGCCTCGCGACCGAGGCCGGAGGTTTCTGGACCGACCTGGAGGCGGCCCATCCCGGCGACCCACGAGGGCAGCTGCGCGGCTGGCTGACCGCCATGCAGGCGCATGTGGCCGACGCCGACCAGCGCGGCTGCGCGCTCGCCAATGCGGCGATCGAACTGCCCGAGAAGGGTCACCCGGCGCGCCGCGTGATCGAGGAGTTCAAGGCCGCGCAGCGTGACCGCCTGGTGACGCTGTGCGGCGCGACCGGCGTTGCCGAGCCCGAGTTGCTCGCCGACGAGCTGTTCCTGCTGCTCGAGGGCGCCCGCGTCAGCGCACAGAGCTCGGGCCCGCAGGGTCCCGCCTCGCGCCTCGTGCGCATGGGCGAGGCGCTGATCGCGTCGCATCTCGCGCCCGCGTAACCCCTTTCGTCCCTGCGCCTCGCCCGCTACAAGCGGCGCGCGCGATCAGCAAAAGGCCTGCCCTCGACTTGATCGGGGTGGATACCGGTTTGCGTCCGATCGCGCGCCCAAGAAGCCAAACCGGGACCGATCATGACCGCTTCCGCCCAGGACCAGGCGCGCATCTTGTCGGAAGCGCTGCCGCACATGCAGCAGTACGACGAGGAAATCGTTGTGGTGAAGTACGGCGGCCACGCGATGGGCGACGAGGCGGCCGCAAAACTGTTCGCGCGCGACATCGTGCTGATGGAGCAGACCGCGATCAATCCGGTCGTGGTGCACGGCGGCGGTCCGCAGATCGGCGACATGCTCAAGCGCCTCGGCATCAAGTCCGAGTTCGCCGCCGGCCTGCGCATCACCGACAAGGAGACGGTCGAGGTCGTCGAGATGGTGCTCGCCGGCTCGATCAACAAGCAGATCGTCGGCTACATCAACGCCGCGGGCGGCAAGGCGATCGGCCTTACCGGCAAGGACGGCAACATGGTGCAGGCGCGCAAGGTGACGCGCAGCGTGGCCGATCCGGGCTCGAATATCGAGAAAGTCGTCGACCTCGGCTTCGTCGGCGAGCCCGACAAGGTCGACATCACCGTGCTCACCCAGATCCTCGGCCGCGACCTGATTCCGGTGCTCGCGCCGGTCGCGACCTCGGCCGACGGCGCAACCTACAACGTCAACGCCGACACGTTTGCCGGCGCCATCGCAGGCGCGCTCAAGGCGAAGCGCCTGCTGCTGCTCACCGACGTGCCCGGCGTGCTCGACAAGTCGGGCCAGCTGATCAAGGAGCTGTCGGTGGACGATGCGCGGCGCCTGATCGCCGACGGCACGATTTCCGGCGGCATGATCCCGAAGGTCGAGACCTGCATGTACGCGCTCGACGCCGGCGTCGAGGCGGTGGTGATCCTCGACGGCAAGGTCGAGCACGCCGTGCTGATGGAGTTGCTCACCGACGCCGGCGCCGGAACGCTGATGCGGCGCTGACCTTGCCTTAATTCCAGCAGTTCCAATGACTTGATACCCGGCGCCGCGGATAGATGTTGCGCCGCAGGCACGAAAACCGCATAACGGTTCGGGGTGAAGGCCGCGGGCGCGGCCCGGAGGGATGATGGCGAGTTCCTGCCGCGTCTTGATGATCTATCCGAAGTTCATTCCAAACTCGTTTTGGAATTACACCGAGGCGTGCGAGCTGGTCGGCGCGAAGTATCCGGCAGCGCCGCTGGGGCTGATCACGGTCGCGGCACTGTGTCCGAAGGACTGGGACTTCCGTCTCGTCAACCGCAATACCGAAGCCCTCACCGACGAAGACCTCGACTGGGCCGATCTCGTCATGATCGGCGGCATGCTCAACCAGCAGCCGGACTTCCTTTATCTGATCGAGCTCGCGCACCTGCACGGCAAGCCGGTCTGCGTCGGCGGTCCGGACGTCTCGTCGAGCCCGCACCTCTATGCCAAC